>JANLVW010000309.1:0-2922 GCA_031364205.1 Ferruginibacter sp. | reverse complement strand
TTGAAAAGTTCTCTAACAGGTATGCCGCTAGTAAGGGGTTTGGCGCAATTAAGGCAGGAGATTGTTATTTTCATATTCAGCAATATGTCATCAGTTGTTGGGACGGATAAAGATCAGTAAGCATTTTATCTTATTTAATTTATTATCAAGTATCAGCAGCGGTTCCGAGCGAAAGATTTTAAAAATCTACCCCAAGAACAGCTTACAAGTCGTTGTATGCTATCTACGGAGTATGGATGACTTCACCACGGACTGGGTTCCCTATAAGTTCCCTATAACTTCCCTATAAGGTTGGTAAAAGTTGGGTACGATTTTTAAATTGTGTCTTTTTGCCAATTTTCGGTTACGGGTTAGTGGTTGATGGTTGATGGTTGGTAGTTGATGGTTTTAACCAATAAGTTATAGGTAATAAGTTATTGGTTAGGCAGGTTAGGTAATAAAAACAGGTAAATTGAGGGATGAAGAAGAAGAGAATTAGAGAGAATAAAAACCCGGATGCGGATAGGTATATTATTGTGCATGCCAAAGAAGGTGACCATATAAGAGCTAAAAGAACCAATCCTTTTATTAATGCGCAATTTGCCGAAATGGCTACAGAAACCTGCAGTGCGGCTGCAAAACAGATTCTGCTAAAGCTAAAACCATTTACACAAAGAATGACGGGTAGAATGAACGTACGCCTGTCAGGTAAAATGAGAAGTGCCAAAAAAAGGACGGGGTCTTATAATTACAGTTTATTAAATGGATTTGAATTGCAAAAAGATCATCCGCTGGATGCGCTGTACAAAGGAATTTATACTGTAAAAAATGATAATGGAAAACTTGAACTGGCTGTCCACATAAATGAAGGTGATGTGCAACAACATAATGGCATTGTTACAGCGTATTATTTTGAGGCGGTGTTGCTTACCGGAGATGCTATGGTGCACAACAGCCTTCGGGTAGAGGATGACAGATCTGACCTGTATTATTTCAACCAAAAATATGATGCAACAGTGCTGTTTCAATTTATATTGCCTGACAATACTTCATATTTACTGTTACTAAAAGTAGCCTGCATGGAGGGAAATGAAATGGCATACCATTCAAAGCATTATGGAATGAAGGTAATTGGGGTTGGTTAGTTGGTGGTTGTTAGTTGGTGGTTGATAGTTGGTGGTTAGTAGTTGATGATTGATGGTTGACAGTTGGTAGATGATAAATTACAGTTGGCAGTTATAGATTGGTAGATAGCCGTTAAAGGCTTAGAAGCAAGAAGAATGTGATTGCAAATTTTTTGTAATAAGATTTTATTGCTATCTTAAATATTGGTTACCAAATGCATTGACCCCTCAAAACTATGGGACTGAGGGAAGTAGAAGCCATGAACCTGCCTGCAAAAAATATGACAATAACTTATAAACTTTTAAAGCACCGGGGCGAAAACAGGATTCTGTTGCTGTTTGATTATGATGCAAATAAAACAGCCCGGCTTAAAGAAAATACAGATGCCAGATGGAGCAAAACCCATAAGGGATGGCATATTGCAGATACTGCTGCAAACCGTATTGCCTGTAAACTTGCACCGGCAGATGCTGATGCACCAAAAGCAAACCAAAGCATAAATATTTTAAAAAAAACTTTAGGTGTATTGCCCGTTACTAACAGCATATTACCAACAATAAAACCTGCTGCATTTACCCACAGTAAAAATGAACTGAGAATTGAACTGGTATTTAGTAAAAACCCATTACTGCTACAAGCATTAAAAAAAATAAAGGGTATAAAATGGAACAGTGTAAAAGCCTGCTGGCATATAGCCTGCACAAAAGAATGTTTTGATGAATTGTGCAGCATTACAACCGGTGTAGCCTATATTGATAAAAAACTTTTAAGTGCCCAGCTGCATAAAATTAAAACCCTGCAACAAACAGTGGGAGTGGTTAAAAGCACATCAACCCCAAAAAGCAGTATTTTGTTGCATACTATTAGCCATTTTAATCTGCAATTGCTTCAAACAACTGTGGAGCATTTGCAGTTAAAGGGTTACAGCACATCTACCCAAAAAACTTACAGAAACGAAATTGCTGCATTTTTACAAACATTAAAAAATATTAAAGCTGATAGCCTTGTAACTGAAGATATAAGAAAGTATATACATTACTGTATACACAAACAGCAGCTTAGCGAAAACACGATACACAGCAGGCTTAATGCTTTAAAGTTTTTGTACGAACAGGTGTTGGGGTACGAGCGGTTTTTTGTGGAAATACCGAGGCCCAAAAAACACCTGCAACTGCCAAAAGTACTTGGAGAAGAGGAACTGCGCAGGTTGTTTGCTGCCCCAAAAAACTTAAAACACAAGGCTATACTTTTTGTGGCTTACAGCGCAGGGTTGCGGGTGAGTGAGGTAATAAACCTGCGCCTGCAGGATATAGACCGCGAGCGCAAGCAACTTTTTATACACTGCAGCAAAGGTAAAAAAGACCGTTATGTACGGCTTAGCCCCATGGTGCTTGATGTGCTGGAACAGTATTATAAAATGAGTGAAGTGAAGCCTAAGAATTATTTGTTTGAAGGAATAGAAAAAGGCAAACCCTACACGAGCAGAAGTGCGCAACAGATTTTTACTGATGCCAAGAACAAAGCCGGAATACTAAAGACAATGAGTTTTCATAACCTACGACACAGTTTTGCCACGCATTTGCTGGAAAAGGGTGTGGATGTGTTGTTTATTAAAGAAATATTAGGGCATTTTAATATTGAGACAACACAGCGCTACCTGCATGTAAAAAAAGAGTTTTTAATAAATATTGAAAGCCCACTTGATGACCTTTATAAGGACAAACCATACACATAAAACAATAAATATATACATCGCTTAGTTTGTTGAAAATGAACTGATTAATGACTGTAAAATAAAATTGTCGGACAATTGAATAT
>JANLVW010000250.1:0-1129 GCA_031364205.1 Ferruginibacter sp. | reverse complement strand
GGATGGGTTGTTATAATAGCAAGTTTTTTAATAGCGTCAGCTTGGAAAATGTAAGAAGTTAGGTTTTGATTGCTTAAATAATTTTGCACTGAACCAATAATAATATTGGCTAAATAAATTTGTGTAGGGTTGCATAAGCTTATAATATGCTTTGCTTGTTCTAAATTCTCCTTTTATAAAAGACTTTGTCATCAATGTATAATAAAACACAAACTTATATTTCCTCAATAAATTCAACCCTTCTTTTGTCAATAACTCATTGCATAAACTTAACAATTTTTCATAAACTTTTATATCTTCCTTTACGTGAAACAATAAATATTCACCTTTTCTACTTAGTTGCCCTTTGTGATCTCTTAAATAAATGATGTTTTGTTTTATGTGTCCAATATTACCTGCGGCAGAAAGTTTTACCCACATGTCAAAATCCCCGGAGATCTTCATAGTTTCATCAAAACCACCTACCAAATTTAATTTCTCTTTGCTGATACAAACATTAGCAATATTACCCGCAATAGAACCTGTAAAAAAAGCAATGCGTGCATGAAGATCAAAAACTATTATCTCCGGTGTGTTATCAACTGCCGGGTTTGAAATAACCCTACCGTTTTCGTCAATGATGGTACGTCCACTATAACTAAAACTTATTCCTGGGTGGGCTTCATGAAAAGCTATAACAGTACCTAAACAATCAGGATACATAATATCATCCTGTGCCCAAAGCTTTATTAAATTAGTCGTTGACTTTTCTGTTAGAAAATTTAAATTATAAAACAGCCCTTTGTTACTTTTATTTTTAAAATAAACGATTCTTTTATCCGATAAACCATCAAGATATTCTCTGCTGCCATCGTTAGAACAATCATCAAGTATTAAGAATTCAAAATTTTCATAACGCTGATTCAGTACACTTTCTACTGATAACTTTAAATAGGTTCCCCCGTTGTAAACAGGTAATACTATACTAATCTTTTGCACTTAAAATACATTTTTTTTTGAACTATTTTTTGAAATTAATGGACAACCATTGCCATTTAGAGGGTAGTAAAATCTAGCTGGCTGCTTATTATTGACCATCAGTTAATTTACTTCGTTTAGTAAAGATGCTAACTTTTTAGTAACTGAATAG
>JANLVW010000239.1:0-1155 GCA_031364205.1 Ferruginibacter sp. | reverse complement strand
GATGTGCCATTACAGCCTCACCTGCAGTACCCGTAAGCATAGTGCTACGCAATCCTATCAAACCACGTGATGGTATTTCAAACTCCAAATGCTGCATTTCGCCTTTGGTTTCCATGATCTGCATTTCGCCTTTGCGCTGCGTTACCAAATCAATTACTTTACCACTAAATTCTGCAGGTACATCTACTACCAAATTTTCGTAAGGCTCGTGCTTGCTGCCGTTTATTTGTTTTACTAAAACCTGTGGCTGACCAACGGTAAGCTCAAAACCTTCTCTACGCATGGTTTCTATTAAGATACCAAGGTGAAGAATACCACGACCAAATACCAAGAAACTATCTGCACCATCTGTATCTTCTACACGCAATGCAAGGTTTTTTTCTGTTTCTTTCATCAACCTATCTTTTAGGTGACGGCTGGTTACAAACTTACCTTCTTTACCAAAGAAAGGTGAGTTGTTAATGCTGAACAACATACTCATGGTAGGCTCATCAACACTTATAACCGGCAATGCTTCGGGATTTTCTAGATCGGCAATAGTATCACCGATGTTAAATTCTTCCAAGCCTACAACTGCACAAATATCTCCTGCTATAACTTCAGTTACTTTCTTTTTGCCCATACCTTCAAAAACATACAGCTCTTTAATTTTCATTTTTTTGATGCTGCCATCTGCCTGCATTAAAGCAATTTGCTGGTTTTCTTTTACTACACCACGGGCTACTTTACCAACTGCAATACGACCAAGGAAAGATGAGTAATCCAAAGAAGTAATTTGCATTTGTAAAGGACCTTCATTTACAATTGGCTCAGGTACATATTTAATAACACCATCTAACAATGGGAAAATGTTATCTATTTCTGTAAGCGTATCATTGAACCAACCGTTCTTACCCGAACCGTAGAAGGTAGGGAAATTCAGTTGCTCTTCTGTAGCATCTAGGTTAAAGAATAATTCAAAAACCGCATCGTGCACTTCATCAGGACGGCAATTTGGTTTATCGACCTTATTAATAACTACAATGGGCTTTAACCCAAGGGCCAATGCTTTTTGTAATACAAATCGGGTTTGCTTTAAAGAGGCTACCATTAAAGGGTTGGCTCCTGATAATGGGTTGTATTTTCCTGAAGCAATACCAGTTCTTGACAAAGAAT
>JANLVW010000110.1:0-7654 GCA_031364205.1 Ferruginibacter sp. | reverse complement strand
TTCCAGGTGACTACATCAGCAGTATACACAATATCTGCATTCGTTGGGTCAGCTTTTACTTCTGCAAAATCACTTCCCCTTGCCCAAAGTCTTTCATCCGCATTGATGTTTGCCCAACTTTCGCCGGCATCATCACTTCTGTATATGCCGCCATATTTTCCGGCGTCAACAGTGGCGTATAAACGATTGGAGTTTGATGGCGCAATACAAAAACCAATTCTTCCCAAACCCTGTTCTGTTGTAGGTAAACCGCTGGTTAATTTTTTCCATGTTGTTCCTCCGTCAATGCTTTTAAACAAGCCGCTTTCCTTTCCGTTCCATGCGCCATTTTCCCAGGGCCCTTGCCTGCCCGCCCACATATCTGCATAAATTATGTTTGAATTATTTGGGTCGATGGTAACCTGAACGGCGCCTGTATTTTCATCTTTGTATAAAACACGTTCCCATGTTTTTCCGCCATCAACAGTTCTGTAAACGCCACGCTCATCATTGGCGCCATAAGGATGGCCGAGTGCTGCAACAAATAAACGGTTTTCGTTTGTAGGGTCAATAGCAAGACCGCCAATTTGCTGTGCATTTTTTAGTCCGATGTTGTTCCATGTTTTTCCACCGTCAGCTGATTTATATACACCATCACCCACGCTAAGGTCAGGCCGTTGTAAACCTTCTCCGCTGCCAACATAAATTACGTTTGGGTTAGTTGGTGACACTACCAAATCGCCAATACTACCTGTAGGCTGATCATCAAAAATGGGTTTCCATGTATGGCCAAAATCATTCGTTTTCCACACACCGCCATTGTTTACACCAATGTAAAAAATATTGGGTTGTGATGGCACTCCCACAGCACCAACTGTTCTGCCGCCACGGTGCGGACCAATACAGCGCCACTGCATAGCGTTAAAATATTTTGAATCTATAGATTGGGCAAATGAAAAAACTGCGGATAATAAAATGAGCGTAAAAAAGGAAGTTGTTTTTATTTTCATGAGAGGTATTTTGGTTACCAAATTTAATGTTTTTTATGCAGTGTGGTTTTTTGAATGGTGGTTTTTATTGGAGCCACCCGAGTAGTTTTTCTTCAAACTTGGGGGCATGGTCAACAGTGCAAAGCCAAACGTTTGTTACGGGCTCATTCACTGCAATCTCTTTTGTTCAAAAGCAACAAAAAAGTATTTCCGCTTCTATCCTTGCCATGCGGACCTGTAGAACTTTTTTCAACTTTGTCGAAAATTAATTAATTATTCTGCGAGTGTATGCTTTTATGTGCTGGTAGGGGTAGAAAAGAGTGCTATTTTTATTTGCTAAGGCCCGGTCGACCAGCCGACACGCTGGTGCGTTTTTTAAATCTTAAATACTTTTATAATCAGGTCGGCTGGTGATCAAGCCTTGGCGTTTTATAATTTAAAGGATGCGCACCGACGAAGGCGGACAATCTTATTGTTCTTTACCCATTTCACCCACGAGTTGCCAAATCTCTTTACTTTTAAAAAATGCAATGTTGCTTTTATTATTCTTAGCAGCGCCAATCATGGCTTGTGCCAACATTCGTGTAGATAACGGTTTAAGAGAAAGTAAAAGTCCTATTTTGTTAAATACCTTAATAATGTTTACGCCAATTTTTTCGCCTAATCTGTCGCTGTTATGTCGTATTAAAATAGGAGGATTAAAAATTGAAAGAAGTGGAAACTGTAATTTTATTACTGCATCTTCTAATTGACCTTTCATTTTTGTATAAAAAACACGAGACTTGGCTGAGGCTCCTTGCGATGAAACCAACACATAGTTTTTAACCTGATTTTCTCTGGCTGCTTTTGCAAATTGATATTGGTAATCATAATCTATTTTCCATTGTGCCGCTTTGCTGCCTGCAGCTTTAAGCGTGGTGCCAAGGCATGAAAACAATACATCGCCTTTTACCAAATGTTTCCATTGTTCGTTCTTATCAAAATCAATTACGTGTACCGTTAATTTTTCATGTTTAATATCTATGTGTCGGCGTACAAATACATCTACTTTATAAAAAGAATTATCTTTTAATAACAACTCCAACAAATCTTTGCCTGTGGCACCTGTAGCTCCAACTATTATGGCATGTTTTGCAGCATGATCTACTAATACATTATTTTCAACATTTTTTATTTGCATTTGCTAAAGCTACCAAAACTTTAAGAATAGAAATGTGGTTTTAATGCTGAAGCCAAGGTTCGTCGGACACGAAATTTTACCCATCAAATAAACTCAATTATTTTACATAATCATTGTAAGGGATTGAATAAATCTTTGAGAAAGTTTAAACGAGTCTTTCTTGTGCTACGAATTAAGGCTGAGGATAACAATTTTATTTGTTATTATCATAGAATCCGCCAGTAGGAGCTAGAGTCTACATCTCTGCACTAGTTGGAGTCAGCATTCAATTATTTGAGGTTGGGCACCAACGATGGCACCGGTATTTAATAATTTGAAATAGAAGTATAGAAGTACCAACGAAGATGGAGCGAAGTAATACGGCCAAAGCAGCCGAGAATTATAATCGTAATAATTTTTTTGTAAGCTGTATAAAATATTTCAATTATTTTTCACTCAGGTCTGAAAATGGCACATGTAGTAAAGTCAATAAGTAGGAAGTGCAGGTATAAAAAAAATCGTGCTGCAACATGTATTTTCTCAATTAGTAATTAAAAAATAATGCGTTTACTTTTTTCAACAATAAGCTTCATAATGATAAACACCCTGGTAATATTTGATTTTAAAAAAGAAGCTGATTTAAAAAATTGGCATGTGGTGAATGATACTGTAATGGGTGGCGTATCTGCGGGCAAAATGGGTAAGGATGCAGCCGGCAATGGTTTATTTGAGGGACATGTATCGCTGGACAACAACGGTGGCTTTACTTCTATAAGATATGATGCAGGTAAAATAAAACTGCAGGGTTACAGTAAATTTGTAATTGTGTTGAAGTGTGACGGTAAAGCATACCAGTTTAGGGTTAAAACCAACAGCAAGGATTATTACGCTTATGTGTATAGTTTTAAAACAACTGGCAACTGGCAAACAATTGAAATTCCCTTCAGCAGTATGGTTCCTTCTTTTAGAGGACAAAGGCTTAACATGGCAAATTTTCACGGTGACTACATGGAAGAAATTGGGATTTTGATAGGCAATAAAAAAGTGGAAGATTTTAAAATGGCAATAGATAATATCAGCGTACAATAAAATCATCTTCACCTGCATTGGTCGAGTTGCAACTTTTTGAGCGCCCAATGCCTGCAACCGTGAGACGCCGAGGCTTGGGCTCTGACCAGCCGATTCACCAGGGATATTTTTTTAATTCATAAAGACTTTTATAAATAGGTCGGCTGGTCAAAAGACTAGGCCTCGGCATTTATAATATTGAAGTGTGGGTACCAACGAAGGCGGAGGGTTTGCTGTTCAAAATGTTCCGCTACTTTTTCATCTACCTTATCTTCTGCTGCTTTTAAAATTTTAGAGGGTATTAATGCCACTGTGGTAAGAGCTGTAGATCTTTTAAAAAACTTTCTGCGAGATTGATGAAGGGTTTCTTTTTCAAGAGAAGTTTCATCCTTATATTGAGCCATAAACGGAGCTCATTTTCTAAAGTAAATTACGAAAAATATGCTATTTATTTTCGAGAAATGTTTCAGAAAAATTGTATTGTTTTTTTAAAACTAAAAGTATTTGTTGCTGAAAATAAAAATAGCAACTAAATGATATTTGCTATTTTTATTTCTGTCGTAGGCATCTTTTTTATTCTTTTTTTTATAACCTGCATAATTTTTACTGCATGTTCTCTGGAGTTTTCTATAAACAACCGATGCGTATTCATGCCACCACAAATAACGCCGGCAAGAAAAATATTCTGCACATTTGTTTCGTGCGTGTCTTCATTGTAGGTAGGATTTTTAATTTCATCATCACTTAAATGAATCCCCGCTTTTTGCAAAAATGATAAGTTAGGCTGGTAGCCTGTAAGTGCCAATACCCAATCATTTGGTATGGTTACAACGCCATTTTCTGTTTCAACATCTACTTCTGTTGCCCTTATTTCTTTGATAAAACTGTTGTAATAAACTTTTATAGAACCTTCTTCAATGCGGTTCAAAATATCAGGCCGAACCCAATATTTTACCCGCTGCCCAACTTCGCTGCCACGAATAATCATCGTTACTTCTGCGCCCTTGCGCCAGGTTTCCAAAGCTGCATCTATTGCAGAGTTTTGTGCGCCTACCACCATCACTTTTTGAAAAGCATACAGGTGTGGCTCTTTGTAATAGTGCGTTACTTTTCTCAGATTTTCGCCGGGCACATTCAGTAGATAAGGAATATCGTAAAAGCCCGTTGAAATGACAATGTGCGCAGCGGTATAAGTTTGCTTATTTGTGGTAATAAAAAAACCTTCGCCTTCTTTTTGCAAACTTGTTACTTCTTCAAACAAATTAATATTGAGTTGGTAATTTGCAACTGCACGCCGGTAATATTCCAGCGCTTCAGATCTTGTAGGTTTTGGACTGTTGGATACAAAAGGGATTCCGCCGATTTCCAGTTTTTCAGAAGTAGAAAAAAAGGTCATGTTTGCGGGATAGTTATAAATAGAATTGGTGAGGCAACCTTTTTCCAAAATTAAAAAATCGATACTGGCTTTTTTTGCTTCGATGCCACAGGTTAATCCTATTGGGCCTGCACCAATAATTATGAGTGGGTAATGCTGTGTTGTTTGCAAAGAAATAATTTTTGCGAAGGTAAAAAATAATAGCGTTTATACATTACGATTACAGGTTAAACATATTACGTAAAAGGATATGCTTTTAATAGAAATATAACAATAAACTTGGCTTATTTTTACATCTATAAATTACATTGGAAATAAGGTTTTATTTCTATTTCACACAAATATGCCTCTTTACATAACATCTCTTAACAGCGGAAGTAACGGAAACTGTTATTACATTGGTAATAACGAAGAGGCTGTATTGATAGATGCAGGGCTTAGTTGTAAAGAAACAGAAAGACGAATGAACCGCCTCGGACTGGAGATGAAAAATGTGAAAGCCATTTTTGTAACGCATGAGCATATTGACCATGTACGTGGGCTGGCAGGGCTTGCAGATAAATATGGTATGCCGGTTTATGTTACAGATGCTACAAGAAAAGGATGTTATCATCTTCGACCTGAAAGTGCTTTTTTATTTGAAGCACATGTTCCTGTAAACATAGGCTCGTTAAGCATTACAGGCTTTCCAAAATTTCATGATGCAGCAGATCCCCACAGTTTTAACATTACCTGCAATGGTATTACCGTAGGTGTATTCACAGATATTGGTGTGTCCTGTAAACAACTTATTAGTTATTTTAAAAAATGCCATGCTGCTTTTTTAGAAGCTAATTATGATGAAGAAATGTTAAGTAATGGAGCGTATCCAAATTTTTTAAAAAACAGGATAACCGGTGGAGTAGGGCATTTAAGTAATACACAGGCGCTTGATCTGTTTACAAAACACAAACCGGCCTTTATGAGCCATCTTTATCTGGCACATCTTTCAAAAGATAATAACTGCCCTAAACTTGTGCAGGAATTGTTTGAAAAAAATGCCGGCTCAACAAGAGTGATGGTAGCGAGCAGGTATGAGGAAATGGAAGTTTTGTATGTTGGAGGCACCAACAGAATGATAATGCAGCACAGAAAGAAATTGCTGATAGAAAATCCTGCACAAATGAGTTTATTTTAAATATCCTCCAGCATTTTTACCACGCCTTCTTTTTTTAAAATTAGATAACCCAACCTGTCATTGCTGATGCCTTCCTTGAGCTGGTAACTGAAACTTAACTGATCATCCTCTACGGCGGTCTCAAAATAATTGAATGCAATGTTAGGATGTTTTTTTAAATCATCGCCAATTTCGTAAAGATGTGTGGAGAGAATAAAAATAGAATTTTTTATTTTGAGTAACCCTTCAATTACTGCACTGCTGCACTTCATAGCATCCTGTACATTTGTACCTTTAAAAAGTTCATCAATTAATATCAGCCACTTTTTGCCATCACTTACTTTTTGTACTGTAGCTTTTATTCGCTGCACCTCGTTAAAAAAATAACTCTCGCCTTTCGCAATATTATCTATTACGTTTATGTTGCTTAGTATCCCATCAAAAAAACTGAGACGCATATTTTGTGCAGGCACTCCCATACCCGTGTGTGCAAGGTATACTGCTGTGCCGCACGCTTTTATAAATGTGCTTTTGCCTGCCATGTTTGCACCTGTAAGAAAAAGAAAATTCTTTGATTGGTTCATTTGAATATTGTAAGAAACCGGCTCTTCTAACATCAGATGATATAAATTTTCTGCTTCTAATTGAGGTAACTCATCTTCAATAAATGATGGCATAGTAAGTTTATATTTTTCAACTGCTAAGGCCATGCCATACCATGCATCCATCTTACCAAAAATAGACAGCAGATCAAGGATGTTGTTTTTGTATTTATAACGAATAAAATGTGCCAGTTCCAGCATTTGTGCCGGTTGTAAATCTGCTGCTGATTTATTTGTTGAAATGAGACCTAATGCTTCTTTATCTAATATTTTTTTAGCTTCATCCAGTTGTTTTTTTAGAAGTGCCGGCGTATCATTCCCTAAAAAAAAAGAAACGGTTTCTTTCATTCCCTTTATAAAATCAAATGAATGACGAATGGAATACTTTATAAGAGAAAAATCGTGGCTGTGCCATAATTTATAAGTGAAGGCTGCTAATGCGTTGGGTTTAGCAGGAATAGGATCAAGACTGGATTCGTAAAACTTTTCCACCACCATTATGGTACCGTTGCTGATTGTTGTTGGCCATTTTTCTTTTTTGCTTAAAATATAAAGTAACGTTTGCTGTACATTTTTTATTGACTCAATATCAGGTAACGGAGCGCTGATATTTTTTTTAAGCTGATCTTTACCTCTGCTGGTAAGCGTAAAATTTATCTTATTAAAAACAGAAAATTCATCTTCTTTGTCAAAAATTACTAGATCTGCAAGGGTGGTTTTATCAATCTCCATGAATTAGATATTAGAAGTTAGACACAAGAAGTTAGACATAAGTCAGAATATACAAGATGTTAGACACAACATAAAAGACATAAAATTTGATTGTTAAACTTCAACCTAATTCCAAAATGTGAATTGCACGAATTAAGTTCTCCTGTGTCTAAAATCTAAAATCTTACATCTACCTTTCAAACATTATTCTTTTTCCTTTCTGTGATGCATTTACCACACCGTTTTCATAAACAAAGTTCCCATTTACCATGGTTTTTTCAATTGTAACAGGAAAAGTTGTTTTATCAAACGGACTCCATCCGCATTTATACAAAATGTTTTGCGACGTTATGGTGAAAGGCTTGTTTATATCTACCATTACCAGGTCTGCAAAATAACCCTCTCTAATGTATCCACGGTCTTTAATCTGAAAACATTCAGCAACCGCATGACTCATTTTTTCTGCAATTTTTTCCAGGCTGATATTTCCTTTTTTATAATAGTGCAGCATTAACAGCAAGCCATGCTGCACCAATGGCATCCCGGCATGCGCCTGTTCATATGGCCCTTCTTTTTCTGCTAATAAATGTGGGGCATGGTCTGTTGCTATTACAT
>JANLVW010000208.1:0-5036 GCA_031364205.1 Ferruginibacter sp. | reverse complement strand
TGTGTGGCGTTCAGTAGGTGCATGTGTATCAAAACAAACAGCAATATGTGTAGGTTTTTGGTTGTTGATAAGCTCTGCGAGTGTGTTGGTAAAACCAAACTGCGCATTTGTATTGCGGCCCTTGCTCGTTATGCGTGGGCTCCGCACCAATGAATAATATGCACGGAACACAAGTGCCATTGCATCGAGTAGGAAGAGTTTTTTTTGTTGCACAGATATAAATGAATTACGGATTAATAATTAAGAACCTTAAAATTACGAATTAGAAATTACCAATTACGGGCTTTAAAATTATATAGAAGAAATTATGAAAGGCGAGCACTCAAATGATAAATTACGGGCTTTAAGATTATAGAGAAGAAATCATGAAAGGCGAGCACTCAAACTTCAAGTAGAAGTATTAGAAATTACGAGTTACGGGCCTTTAGAGTTGTTTGAATCTTTCCTATTATTTTACAAATTTCATTGCAGTCATTTAATAGGCTATTTGCAACTTCATCAGTTAAATAATTTATTGCCTGCAATAACTTTAACCAATATATTGTTTCCCTTGCTTCCTTATAAGAAATGGAAAGTTTGTGTAAAAAATCTGCTTTTGATTGTCCACCAATAGCCTCCTCAACATTGGCGCCTATTGAAGTTCCGCTTCTAAGAATTTGCTTAGATAATACAAATCCCTGTTTTTCACCCCGTAAATATTTATAGGCATTTATAATACGTATAGCAAATGCAAAACTTTTCTGTTGTATTACATTATCTGTTTTCACATTCGTAATTTGTAATTCGTAATTATCTTCTCCGGTTTCAGACTCGTAATTCGTAATTAACCTATTATTTTTTCCAGATACAATGGTAACATTGCTCTCCATGTAGGCCAGTCATGTTTCCATTCTGTTCCCCAAATAGATGCATCATGGTCTATACCTTTGGCATATAATATTTCAGAAATTTTTCCGGTGCCGGATGGATCTTCATATGCACCGCTGCCGGTAATAATATGTATATGATTGCTTTTGCGGATATTGTTTAAATACCATTCATCTGTAAGGTTCGGTATATAATGCGCCGGAGAATTTAAATATACCTGCTCATCCCAATAACCATCAGTATATTCTGTAAGATCGTATACACCGCTCATAGCGATTACACCGTCAATCAGATCGGGCCGCTTTAAAAATAAATTAAAACAGTGCAATGCACCAAACGATGCACCTGCAATAATAATCGGCGTTTCAGCAGATGTATTTGTTTTTATAAATGGAATTACTTCATCAAAAATGTAGTTGTTAAACTGGTTTTGGCGAATGGCTTTGTGCGCTCCTTCCATTTCTTTATTAAGCCAGCTTTCGTTATTAATGCTGTTTACAGAAAAGATACGAACCTTACCGCTGTTTATAAATGGTTCCAGTGTTTCCATTAATTGAAACCGCTCATACTCCAGATAATCTGCGGCTGCAGTCGGTACCAATAACAAGGCAAAACCATAATCGCCGTAAGCGACAATCGGCATGTCTTTTTGAAGTGAGGGGCTAAACCAACTGGCCGTTTCTTTTTTCATATAGATACTTTTAATGCTTGCGACTGTAAATATAGAAACATTATTTTGGGAGAAATACGAAATAATTCACTCTCAACAGGAGTTTATTTTTCAGATAAATGAAATAAATTATAGAAGGTCAATTCACTAAATTAAATTGAAAACGCAGATAAAATATATGAAACATATTTACCCAGCCTTACCACAATTATTATTTATTCGTGAAAATTGTGCCATTCTAGGCATTTAAACTATTCTAAAATACCCTCTGTAATTTCCGTCCACAACTCTCTGTAGCAACGGGCAGCATCGCCGCTTCGGGCAAATTCCTCAATAGGCTGTTTGTGTATGCCCATTTTTTCTACATCAGATAAATAAGGAATGTAATTGCCAAAAAAGCGTTTGTCTTTAAACAGCAGTTCCATTATTTCGTGGTGCATGTTTTTACGCAGATCCGTCATGGTAAAAAAGCACATCAGTTTTGCAGGATCTATTTCTTTCTCTTTAAAATAATCTTTTACCATATTGTAGGTACGAACGGAAAGTGTTGTTGGTATCACCGGCATCAATACAATATCTGCAGCGCTGAATATATTTTCGCTAAGGGCACTAAAGCCTGGAGGACAGTCAATAAAAACAAAATCATATTCTCCGTTAAATTGTTTCAACACGTTTTTTAACCTGTTTTTATTACCACGCATCTCATCAAGCATTATATCAAAACTTTTAGCTGAATTATCTGCAGGTATAATATCCAGGTTTTCATATCCTGTCTCCATTAACACTGCATCCAGATCTGCATCTTTACTGATCAGTTTTTTTATACCGGGATGTACTTTAGGCTTTGCCTGAAAATAAAAAGAGGTTGCTCCCTGCGGATCAATATCCCACAGCAAAGTTTTGTAACCTTCTTTTGCCGCTAGGTAAGAAAAATTAACGCAGCTGGCGGTTTTGCCTACACCACCCTTTAAATTATACAATGCTATAACTATCATAAAAAAAGTTTTACTGAATATGTACAGATATGAAAGTTAATACATTATTATAAATTACGATAACGTTTAAAACAAAATAAATGTTTTCGTCCGTTCATCAATACCATTTAAAGGATATTTACAAAAGTCCTATATTGTACATTCAATATTATAAACCAAAATAAAATACATGTCCTTATTAAAAAATGTAGCTGCATGTTCCGCAGTATTAATTATTTCAATTGCGACTTTTGCTCAGCAAAAACAACTTACAGATGATCAGTTTTTTAAAAACAACTTTAAAGGAATTGTAAATAATTTGCCTTCTGCAACCATATGGGTTGACAACAGCAGTTTTTTATTAATACGGGATGGAAAAACATATGTTGTAGATGCAAAGAACGGCACTGAAAGAGAGCAGAATGATACAGACAAAACCCAGCAAAAAACTTCATTGGCAGTTTCTCCTTTTACCAAAAGCAAAGACCTATACATTAAAATAAATGAGGTGGAAACCCGTCTTACAAATGATACTTTCCCTGAAATAAATGCAACGCTTAGTCCCGATGGTAAATATGTTGGCTATACAAAAAACAACGATTTGTATACAGTAGAAATTGCCACTCAGAAAGAAAACAGACTAACCAATGATGGCAGTGATGTTATTTTAAACGGTTATGCAAGCTGGGTTTATACAGAAGAAATTTTAGGTAGGGCAAGCCGTTACCGCTCATTTTGGTGGAGCCCTGACAGTAAGAAAATTGCTTTCTTTCGTACTGATGACAGCCCGATAGCCCCTTATATTATTACGGATGGCCCCGGTACACATGGTTATGTAGAAACAGAGAGATACCCAAAAGTCGGCGATAAGAACCCTGAAATAAAAGTAGGGATTGTAAACCCTGCAGGTGGTGCGGTGGTTTTTGCAGATTTTAACGCCAATGATGACCAGTATTTTGGTGCACCTATCTGGACAACCGATGGATCGTCTTTGTGGGTGCAGTGGATGAACAGAAAACAAAACAACCTTAAGATTTACGCAGTAGATCCTACAAATGGTTCTAAAAAGCAGGTGTATGATGAAGTACAAAAAACATGGATACAATTACAGGATGGTTATGAGCGCATGCACATGCTTGCAAACAATAAAAACTTTATTTTAGAAAGCGATAAAACCGGTTGGAACAATTTGTATTTGTATGATATGACTGGTAAATTAATTAACGAAATTACCCCCGGAAAATTTACGGTGACTGATGTTAATTATATTGATGAGGCAAAGAAGATCATTTATTTTACTGCACGCAGCAAAGAAAATACAGCCCGCAGAGATTTGTACAGTGTAAACTTTGATGGCAAAAAAATGAAGCGTTTAACGTTTGGTGATTACAACCACGGTGTAATAAATATAAGCCCTGATGGCAGTTATTTTATTACCACTTACAACAATGTAAGCACGCCTACAAAAATGACCCTCGTAAATAATACAGGGAAAATAATAAAAGAAATTGCTGACAGCAAAGGTGCAGAAATGAATGATTATGCATTGGCAAAAACAGAAATCATTCGGGTAAAAAGTGATGACGGTTTGTATGATTTACCCATGAAAGTTACCTGGCCGATGAATTATGATAAAAACAAAAAATATCCCGTACTTATTTCAATTTATGGCGGTCCAAATGCGGGCACAGTAATGGATACCTGGAGCTTAGCAGGTGCACAACAGTTTTATGCAAAAGAAGGTTTGATACAGGTTGCGATGGACCACAGAGCAAGCGGGCATTTTGGTAAAGAAGGTGTAAATTATATGTACCACAATCTTGGCTATTGGGAAATGAAAGATTATACGACTATGGCAAAATGGTTGATTGCCAATGGTGGCGCCGACCCAAAAAAGATTTGTATTACTGGCTTTAGTTATGGCGGTTACATGACGTGT
The DNA here is from genome assembly GCA_031364205.1 of Ferruginibacter sp. Lineage (GTDB taxonomy): Bacteria > Bacteroidota > Bacteroidia > Chitinophagales > Chitinophagaceae > Ferruginibacter. The sequence goes on along the minus strand of JANLVW010000208.1, from coordinate 586 downwards.
TATGCACTTACTTATGGTGCAGATGTTTTTACACATGGTATGGCAGGCGGCAGTGTTGTTGACTGGACTTTATATGACACACATTATACTGAACGCTATATGGGTACACCTGCTGATAATGCAGAAGGTTACAAAACAAGTTCAGTTTTAAACTATGCTGATAAATATAAAGGCATGCTTCAAATTGTGCATGGTGTAATAGATGATAATGTGCATTTACAAAACAGCATACAGTTTACCAGCAAGTTGCAGGATCTTAAAAAGGATTTTGAAGAAATGTTTTACAGCGGTGGCAGACATGGTTGGGCAGGCAATAAAAATCTGCATTTTCAGAATTTAAAAACACAATTTATTTATAACTATTTATTGGAGAAGCCTGTGCCCAAGGCAATGTTGAAATAGAAAATCTTATAGAAAATGCCCCGTTTTTAACGGGGCATTTTTATGCTTTATTCTTTTTAATGTTTATAAGGATGTAATTAAAGAAGCAATATAACGGTGAACTAATAAAATATTTTCTTAAGAAATCTATAAAGTGAAAACAAAAATTACGGAAAAAATGATGCCGTTTTTAATCAATCCAAAT
>JANLVW010000189.1:0-3763 GCA_031364205.1 Ferruginibacter sp. | reverse complement strand
TGCTGGCTGCGGCACAAAAAAATATTCCGATTGTGGTACCAGGCTGGGAAGACAGTACGATGGGAAATATTTTTGCATCTTACATTATAAAAAATGAATTGAAGGCGAGTACCATGAAAAGTGGTATTGAATACATGGTGTGGTTGGCAGATTGGTACAAGCACAATTCATCTGGAAAAGGTGTTGGCTTTTTTCAGATCGGTGGTGGTATTGCCGGCGATTTTCCAATTTGTGTAGTGCCGATGATGTACCAGGATTTGGAAATGCATGATGTGCCTTTCTGGAGTTATTTCTGCCAGATATCTGACTCTACAACTTCATACGGATCATACTCCGGTGCCGTGCCTAATGAAAAAATCACCTGGGGTAAACTTGATATTACAACGCCGAAATTTATTGTGGAAAGTGATGCGACAATTGTGGCGCCGTTAATGTTTGCATGGATATTGGGATGGTAGAAAGAAGACACAAGATGTCAGACACAAGACAAAAGAGAAAAGACATAAGAATGTGGATTAAGATTGTTCTTTAATTCATCATTTAAAATTATCATTTAAAATACTGCTTTGTGCCTTTGCGCCTTTGCGGTTAAAAAAGTAAAAAAGTAAAATGGAAAAAGTAAAATTAACCGTTAACAACAACGGCTCGGTAAAAGTAGATGGTAATTTTGAGATTGTAGACAGAAACGGAAATGTTTATGACCTTGGTGGCCGTACAATTGTAAGTATTTGCCGCTGCGGATTATCTAAAAACAAACCTTTTTGCGATGGTGCACACAACGGGCATTTTGAGCATGAAGCAGTTGCATTTGCATTGCCGCCTAAAAAGTAATAAATTTGTTAAAATTGTCGAGAAGTTTATGCTGAATGTACATTCAGGATAAACTTTCTTTTAGTTAGTTTTGAAATAAATACTGGTAAACTTCTTCCACTTTGCCGAGCGTTACCACTTCAATACCAAATTTTAGTTTGCCCAAACTCTTTGTATTGTATTTTGAAATGATGATTTTTTCGAAACCCAGTTTCTCCGCTTCAGCAATGCGTTGTTCAATTCTGTTTACCGCTCTTATTTCTCCGGATAAGCCCACTTCACCCGCAAAACAAACTTTTTGTGGCAGCGGCACATCTTCATAACTGCTCAGCAAAGCGCAAACAATAGCCAAATCAATACTTGGATCTTCTACTTTAATACCACCGGCAATATTTATGAAAACATCTTTTACGCCAAAATGAAAGCCTCCACGTTTTTCCAACACAGCTAAAAGCAGTTGTAAACGCCTGAGGTCGAAGCCACTTACTGTTCTTTGCGGTGTTCCATAAACGCTTTGTGTAACCAGAGCCTGGGTTTCTATTAATAATGGGCGCATTCCTTCAATTGTTGCGGCAATGGCAATTCCGCTTAATTCGTCTTCTTTTTGGGTAATTAAAATTTCCGAAGGGTTTAAAACGGGTTTCATGCCTTCTCCCGTCATTTCGTAAATGCCCAATTCTGATGTACTTCCAAACCTGTTTTTAAGCGTTCTTAAAATGCGGTAAGCATAATGTCTGTCACCCTCAAATTGCAAAACGGTATCAACCATATGCTCCAAAATTTTTGGTCCGGCAATGGTTCCGTCTTTTGTAATATGCCCAATTAAAAAAACCGGTGTGTTGGTTTCTTTTGCATAGCGTTGCAATTCTGCAGCACATTCCCTTATCTGCGAAATACTTCCCGGCCCGGATTCCACAAACGGCGATTGCAATGTTTGTATAGAATCTACAATGACAAGTTCGGGTTGTAATTTTTTTATTTCTTTAAAAATTGTTTGCGTGTTTGTTTCTGTAAGCAAATAAAAATTATCGCTTTGTGTTCCCACTCTGTCAGCACGCATTTTTATTTGCTGTTCACTTTCTTCGCCACTAATATAAAGTGTGCGCACATTTGTAAGTTGTAAACCTATCTGTAAAAATAAAGTTGATTTACCAATGCCCGGTTCGCCGGCAACAAGCACAATACTTCCTGCAACAATGCCACCACCAAGCACACGGTTTAATTCTCCATCGGGAGAGAGAATTCTTTTTTCTTCGCCGCTTACGACATCATTAATTGAAATTGTTTTTAATCCTTTCATACCGCTAAAGTCACGCCAGTCCTCCTTTGCAGCCTTATCAGTTCCTTTTACAATTACTTCTTCTACAAATGTATTCCACTCGTTACAGCCGGGACATTTACCAACCCACTTCGTACTTTCCTGCCCGCAGTTCTGGCAAAAAAATGTTGATTTCGTTTTACTCATAAAATAAAATTACGGAGAAGCGGTGTAGAATTTCGATTTGTTTGTTTGTTAATTTTTTTGTCCAAACAAAGAAGCAGCTATGGTCATTATCGTTGTGTCACTCACTTCAGGGTCATACCTTTTTTCAACTTTTATTATGCATTTTTTAAAATAAAAACTGCACAATGTTTATTACAATTTACATCAACCTAAAATTGTTGCAGTAAAATATTCTTTATTTTCTTTTAAAATATTTTAAGTTTTTTATTTTAAAATTTCATGTCATTTTGTTCTAAAAAATTTGCGTAAAAAAATATTTTATCAATTCAAACAGGAAATATTTTTGCGATAAAAAAAATTTTTGTGAGAAATATGAAATCTCAAAAGTTGTCATAATAAAGAAGAAGTGCAGAATGAAAAATTAAAAATAATAAAAAAGACAGCATTTAATTCTTTCTAAATAAAAAGATTTTAAATAACCCTTAAATAGAAAAAGAGCCATCATTTCTGACAGCTCTTTTACTTACTAACCCATTAAATTCTTTTGTAAATTACAGAATTGCCATAAAACAAAAAATTTATTTTTGATGATAATTCTAAATTAATATAGAGAGAATGTGACAATTGCTCATTCATTTCAATGAATACTAGTTAGTTAAGTATATTTTAAAACTTTTTTCAGTAACTATAATATTTATTTTAAAGAATTAAGTACAATACGTTTGGTTTATTATGTAAACTACTTTATGTTTGTATAAATTATAATTTTAATGAAATCTTTACTAACATTATTTCTTTGTTTTGTGGGTTTGTCAAGTATTGGTCAGGTAACTATATCAGGGAAAGTAACTGATAACAAAAATCTACCAATTAGAGGTGTTAGCATTACAATTATAGATACTTATGATGGTAGCACTTCAGATTCGTTAGGTAATTTTTCCTTCACCACAATGGAGAATGGATTAAAAATCTTAAATGTCACTATGGCAGGATATTCTGAATTCAATTCTAAAATTGAGATATTAAACACCCCCATATTCTTAAATATTTCCATAAAGGAGCTTATAACAGAATTGAACGCAGTTACAATAACGGCAGGTGCATTTGAAGCTAGTGACAAAAAGAAAGGAACAGTACTTAGTTCTTTAGATATCGTAACAACCGCAGGAAGCAACGGAGACATAACAGGAGCACTTAAAACCTTACCGGGGACACAGCAGGTTGGCGAAAGCGAAGGGTTATTTGTGCGGGGCGGTTCAGCAACTGAAAGCAAAATTTTTATAGATGGAAGCCTCGTAAATAATTTTTTCTATAGCAGTTTGCCGGGTTTAGCTACTCGTGGGCGCTTTAATCCATTTCTTTTTAAAGGAACGGTGTTTTCTACAGGGGGTTATTCAGCATTATACGGACAGGCATTATCTGCAGCGCTTATTCTGGAAAGTGCAGATTTACCTGAAAGAACAGAAGCGAATCTCAATTTATCTGCTATCGGTGTAGGTGGTGGAATAC
>JANLVW010000173.1:0-5153 GCA_031364205.1 Ferruginibacter sp. | reverse complement strand
CAAAACAGTGGCGATAAATTTTGTGAAATTTAATTTAAAAAAACAAAATCAAGAACATAAAACAACGACAAAACTCCAATTTTCCCCAAAAAAATACATAACAAAACCATAAATTAAAACAAAAAGAGAAAAACAACAAACAAATAAAAAAAGAAAGAAATGTACAAAAGAAGCTTTAATACAATATATTTTATGTTCCGTGGATTAGCCATCCAACTTCAATTGTATTGCCTAGTGGGAGCCTGATAATCTATAGCGTTATTTTTAATAAAATTCAATCGGTTTAAAAAAGTGGATTGAAAAAATGTAAGAATGAAGCTCGCAATTACTTTTTGTTATTGTAATTTTGGCAAAACAAATACAAATGAAAAAGCTACTCTTTATTTCCATTGCAATACTATCGGTTTCATTAATGTCATTCATTACTATTGATGTTTTAAATATTGGTGATGCACTGCCTAAAGCCACACAAAAATTAAAGGATATTAGCGGCAAACAAATTACGTTGCAGGCTGCCAAAAAAGAAAATGGTTTGTTGGTTATGTTTAGTTGCAATACCTGTCCTTATGTGGTAAAGTACCAGCAGAGAACAAAAGATATTTGTGCTTATGCAAAAAAGATGAACATTGGTGTGGTGGTATTAAACAGCAATGAGGGACAACGCAAAGCTGATGACAGTTATGCAGCCATGAAAAAATATGGAATTGCTCAAAACTACAAGTGGTTTTATGCGGTAGATGAAAATAATATATTGGCAGATGCCCTTGGCGCCAACCGCACACCTGAATGTTACCTTTTTGACAAAGACCTTAAACTTACTTATCATGGAGCAATAGATGACAACGCAAATGATGCATCAAAGGTTGGAAGAATGCATCTGCAAATTGCAATAGATGAAATGGCAGCTGGTAAAAATGTGCAAACCAAAACAAGCAAAAGCATTGGCTGCAGCATTAAAAGAAAAGCTTAGGGTTTTTGGAGCGCTGCTTTAATGGCAACTTCAATTTCAATCGATGTTAATTGTTTTTCATAAAATTTTTTGTAACCCATTTTATTGTTTACAATAAGTGTTGCAGGTATTGCGCCACTCCATGAGGTATCTATTATTGGACAAAAGTAATCGGCATTGCTTTCATCAAGCCATGTTATTTTAGCCGTATATTTTTTCTTTGCTACAAACTTTTTTATTTTCTCGGGGTAATAATCTTCAAGGTCTAAACTTACAAGATAGAGAGATGCTTTCTGTTTTTTATATTTATTTGCAAACTTTATAAGATCAGGTATTTCCTCCACACAGGGTTTGCAAAATGTCGCCCAAAAATTAATGATTAATATTGAATCTGACGTTGCTATCAGATTACTTAAACTCTTAATTTTAATTTTTTGTATTTGCTGGCCATCTGTATTTTTAAACAACATCACAAGCATAAAAGCCACAAAGCATATTTTCATTTTGAGCGAATTTTAGTTATAAAATTACAATCATTTTAATATCCCTTTTCAAATAAAATAGAAGTTGGTTATAATTTTCAGATTGCACTCTGTTTTTGAAACTGTTTTACATTCATGTTTTTACACCACTATATATTTGCATACTTTTTTCTCTACTATGATGATTACATTTAAATGAAAAAATAAAAAATGGCGCTCAAATTTGAGCGCCATTTCCTTTTCATAATTTTCAATAATTAATTAAATACCGTCTTAATATAGTCTTCAATTTCTTTGCCCTTCGCTTAGTTTATAATATCAAAAGAAGCTTTAAAACTATCGTCTACACTGCTTCTGTAAGCAGCAGGTATCATTGTTCTAAAAGCAATGATGTTGTCAATACCTTTTTTAATACTCGCCATGTTATTAAGTTTAGCAAGGTATTCGGCATATTTTGTTGTAAGGCCTAACTTTTCCTGTGATGGTGGTGCATCTTTATACATGGTAGACACAGATTCAAAATCTGCCTCTGTACCGCTAGCAATTAAAACATCATTTACAGCTTCACCCAAAGCACCTTTTGCATCGTTGCTAAACTTTTTTGCAAGTGTGTATGCACTTGCTTCATCCAAGGCAACTAGTCCTTTTAATGCCGCACCTGCAACACTATATGAGGAATCATTTACTGCTGCCTGGTAAACAGATAAATACTTTTTGTTGCCATTTTTTACTAAATAATTAATAGCAGCTGCCTTCACTTTTTTGTTATCATTTTTGGCAAGAGTTTCCACCTGCTCTAATACAACAGCATCTGCTTTGTAAGGCGATTCTGCAAGTTTTTGCATGGTAAGTATTTTTAATCCACTAAACTTATCATTTAGTCCTTTTGCAAGTTCAGGCATATTTTTTTTACCAAAAAAATCCAGTGCTTCTCTGCGGTCCATATAGTTTCTTGCATTCTTAAACTGTGCAATAAAATTAGCTTCGGTTTTATTGTCTGTTTTTTCTGCAAGTAATAGTTTATAAGCATCTACATTTATAAGGTCAGGACGTGTTTTATAGTAAAAAAACAATGTGTCTATTTTATTTTCTACGCTTACTTTATATCTTTTTCTTTCAGTGCCTGTGTACACATCAACAGCAATTGGTAGTTTAAAATACTTTTCTCCTTTTTGTGTCTGCTCAATAATTACGGAGGCTTTGCCGGCTGCATCATCATACAGATAATCTATTTTTAATTTTGGGTGACCGCTGCCATAATACCATTGGTTAAAAAACCAGTTCATATCCATGCCGGTGGTTTCTTCAAATGCAAGCCTAAGCTGTCCGGCTTCGCCGGCTTTAAATTTATTTGTCGTTAAATAATTGTTCAACGATTTAAAGAAAGCATCATCTCCCACATAATTTCTCAGCATGTTTAGTATTCTTCCGCCTTTGTTGTAGCTCACAGCATCAAACATATCTTCTTTATCAGCATAGTGAAAACGTACCAGGTCTTTTTGCTCGCCACCACTCTGCAAATACCCCTGCATATCTTGCAGGTTGTGCTCATAGGCAGCATCTGCACTTTGCTTGTATTCAAGCCACAAATATTCGCTGTAATTGGCAAAGCTTTCATTTACGGTAATATGGCTCCAACTTTCAGCGGTTACCAAGTCTCCAAACCACTGGTGAAACAACTCGTGGGCAATCGTTTCTTCCCATGCATTACCATCAGTCAGCTGCCGGTTGTTTTGATATGCGCTTTCCTGGTGCAAAGTGGCTGTGGTATTTTCCATAGCACCACTCACAAAATCTCTTCCAACTATCTGTGCGTATTTCTGCCATGGAAAATCAACACCCAGTTTTTCTGAGTAGAATTTTATCATCTCCGGAGTATTGCCAAAAACTTTTCTGGCATATTGTTCTTGATTTCTTTCGGTATAATAACTTACTTCTTTGCCTTTGTACAAATCTTTTGTGATGGCAAAATCACCCACTCCCATAAAGAAAAGATATGGGGCATGTGGTAAGTCCATTTTCCAGTTATCTGTTCTTGTACCATCAACATTTACTTTTTTGCTCACCAATAAACCATTGCTTAGGGTAACATATTTAGCAGGCACCGTCATGGTAATTTCTTCCGTACTTTTTTGGTTGGGTTTATCTATAGTAATCATCCACACACTGTTGGCTTCAGTTTCGCCTTGTGTCCATATTTGAACTGGTTTGTTTTTATCTTCTCCTTTTGGATTAATAAAATACAGTCCTTTGGCATCAGTAATTGCTTGACTCCCTTTTACTTTTAGTTCGTTAGGTTTACTGGTATAATCAAAATATAGTGTATACTTTTCATCACTCTTGTAAGTTTTATCCAGCTTAATATTTAATTGCATTCCATCATAAGTATATTTAAGAGGTGTTTTTGTGGCCCCTTTGATAACAGCTACTTCCTTTATATCCATACCCTTGGCATCAAGTAATACACTGTCCGTTGCATAAAAATGCGGCTTTAATGTAAGCCATTCCTTGCCATACATAAAAGCTTTGTCATAATCAAACCGTACATCAAGTTTAGTATGAACAAGCTCATTTGTTTTAGGATAACTTTCCCTTAACATTTTTTTCCAAGATGTATCTTGAGGCTCATTGGGAGTTTGGGCATAGATAGCAAATGGCAAAGCAGCAATGCAAACGAGCATTAAAATTTTTCTCATGAATTTATTTTTTTTAAATTAAAAGTGAGCTATCACAGCCAGATAAATTAGTTTTTACTAATGCTAATAGGCAGATGATTCGGTTAAATAATATTTGTAAATGTAAAGTATAGCTTCAAAATAGCACTATCATATTTTATATATGGCAAATGGGTAGGAATCTTTAATTTTGTTATTCAAAGCATTGCTTTATGAAAACATTTCTACAAGTTGTATTGTTGTTGCTGCTAAATACTGCGTTGCATGCGCAACAGTACTATTTTGCTTATGTGCAAACAGACAATAAGCAGCCTTTTTATTTAAAAATGAATGATAAGGTGCTGAGTTCTTCGGCATCAGGTTATGTAGTAATTCCAAAATTAAGTTCAGGTAATTATTCTGTAACGTTTGGTTTTCCAAAAGATCAGTTCCACCAACAAATTATTAATTTAAATATTGCTTCAGCCGATGCGGGTTTTCTGTTAAAAGATTTTGGTGCAAAGGGGTGGGGACTTTTTAACCTGGAAACAATGCAGGTTGAAATGAATAATTCCGCAGGAAATTCTGGAACTATTACCACGTCAACAAACGAAGATGTATTCAGTAACACACTTTCGGGTGCAGCAAACACAGATGTCTCAGTTGCTAAAAAACCTGCACCGGTTGTTGTTGAAGATCTTAAGCCGGTTGTTGTTAAAGAAGAAACAAAAATTAATAAACCGGCTACTGAAAATGCAATCAAGAAAATAAATACTTCTAGCGATGTTGATGGTAAATCTTATACTTATGTTGATCGCACTGGAATAAAAATCGATACAATAAATATTTTTATTGCGTCAAATAAAATAATAACTCCTGCAGAAACAGTAAAAGAAATTGCTGTAGTAAAAGAAGAAAAACAGGAACTTAAAAAAGCAAAACAAGAAACCAACGAAACAAAGCCTACCAAATTCTTAGATATTGATATGGCTAAACCTGCTGCAAACAATATGGAAACAGAAACTGCGGCCAAACTGCTGCAGAATAAAAAATCAATCATTGCCAAAC
>JANLVW010000157.1:0-3958 GCA_031364205.1 Ferruginibacter sp. | reverse complement strand
TTTGATTTGCATACAACATTTGATAAACCGGGTGTTTAAAGAGGTTGGATACAGTTTCAAAGTAAAGGGAAAGTTTATACAAGTGATTTTGTTATGAATGTTGCTGAAGGAAAAATGAATGATATGAAAAACGGTGATATGAAAGGAATGAAACATTAATAAAATTATCCTCTTAAATAAAACAATTCAGGAAACATAAATCATTTAAAAAATTATGGAACATCAGCACAATCATTCAGAAAATACAATTCTTCATTATACCTGCCCAATGCACCCTGAAATAGTTCAGGATAAGCCTGGTAATTGTCCCAAATGTGGGATGACACTAGTGGAAATGAAATCGGCAAATGCAGAAAATCCTGCTGTTAAAAATGATGAAGGGGTTGCTGATGTTGCTCAAGATACATTTCAAAAATATACCTGCCCCATGCATCCGCATATTATAAAGGATGCGCCCGGCAAATGCCCATTGTGCGGAATGAAACTTGAACCTGTTGCAGGTGTTGGATCTGATGCCACGCATGGCAAACACAATATGCATAGCGGAATGATTGCTGATTTTAAAAAACGTTTTTATGTTGTGCTGGTACTAACCCTTCCCATTATGTTGTTATCAGAAATGATACAGCAATGGCTGCATTTTAATATTACTTTTACGGGTTCAAAATATGTGTTGCTTTCTTTGTCTACAATTGTTTTTTTTTATGGCGGATGGCCATTTTTAAAAGGTTTGGTAGATGAAACAAAAGCAAAAAATCCGGGCATGATGTTCCTGATTGGTTTCGCCATTACAGTAGCATATGCTTACAGTGTGGCGGTTGTTTTTGGCTTGCAGGGTATGGATTTTTTTTGGGAGTTGGCAACGTTAATTGTCATTATGCTTTTAGGGCATTGGATAGAAATGCGGTCAGTGGCGGGCGCATCGAGAGAGTTGGAATTACTGGTGCAGCTAATGCCGGCAGAAGCTCACAAACTAAATGGTGATCAGGTGGAAGAAGTAAAAACCGCCTCCTTAAAAGAAGGCGATATTATTATGATAAAGCCTGGTGAAAAAGTAGCTGCCGATGGTATTATTACAGAAGGAGAATCATATTTAAATGAAAGTATGCTTACCGGTGAAAGCAAACCTATACAAAAAATAAAAGGGGAGAAAGTTATAGCTGGCGCAATTAACGGCAACGGGTCCATAAAAGTTACAGTGTCACACGGTGCAAAAGATTCTTATTTGTCTCAGGTTATTAAATTGGTACAAGATGCACAAAACTCCAAATCTAACACGCAATTATTGGCTGATACTGCAGCAAAATGGTTGACAATTATTGCAATTGTTTCGGGTATTTCAACATTTTTATATTGGTATTTTACCGGGCAAACGCTGGCATTTGCAATGGAAAGAATGGTGACTGTTATTGTTATTTGTTGTCCGCATGCATTGGGTTTGGCTGTGCCATTAGTGGTTGCCAAATCAACCGCACTTGCTGCAAAAAGTGGCTTACTTATTAAAAACCGAACTGCCTTTGAAAATGCAAGAAAAATAACAACAATTGTATTTGATAAAACAGGTACACTCACGGTTGGTAAATTTGAAGTATCAAAAATAGTATCGCTGCAAAAAGATCTAAACGAAAATGAGATTATTCGCTTAGCGTCGGCATTGGAGCAAAAATCTGAACATCCTATTGCCACCGGTATTTTACAAAAAGTAAAAGATTTGTCCATCACTATTCCCTCCACAGAAAATTTTAATGCTATTACAGGCAAGGGTGTTGAAGCTACTGTAGAAGGTAAAAAAATATTGGTAGTAAGCCCGGGTTATTTAAATGAAAATAAAATTGCATTGCCGGAAAGTTTTATTGTTAATGATACAGAAACAGTTGTTTTTTTAATTGTCGAAAATTCTTTGGCCGGTTATATCGCTTTGTCAGATGAGATAAGGCCTGATTCTGCCGATGCAATAAAAACATTGAAAGAAAACAACATAAAATCAATTTTATTAACCGGCGATAATGAAAAAGTTGCAAAGAGTGTGAGCGACACTTTGGGGATGGAAAGTTTTATTGCCGAAGTATTGCCAAATCAAAAATTAGAAAAAATAAAAGAACTGCAAAGTAAAGGTGAGTTTGTTGCTATGACGGGTGATGGTGTAAACGATGCGCCTGCTTTGGCACAGGCAGATATTGGTATTGCAGTTGGCAGCGGCAGTGATATTGCTGCTGAAACTGCAGGAATTATCTTAGTAAACAGCAACCCAAAAGATGTGGTGAATTTAATTTTATTTGGTAAAGCAACTCACCGTAAAATGATACAGAATTTATTGTGGGCTACAGGGTATAATATCATTGCACTACCACTGGCTGCCGGTGTATTATATAACCAAGGTGTTTTGCTGAGTCCTGCAGCTGGTGCAGCTTTAATGACGGTGAGTACAGTTGTTCTTGCAATTAATGCAAGCATGTTAAAAATAAAATAAAGTGAAACCAATCATTTTTTTAATACCGATTGTAGCAATTTTAATCAGTATTATATTGTACATTTTTCTATTAAAAAAAGCAGATGATAAAAAAATATTTAAACGATATGTTTTAATAATGGCAGTAATCAGTTTTATATTAAATGAAGTATGGGAATTAATACAAATGCCTTTATACAGTAGTGCGTATTACAATGTAGAGCATATTGTTTTTTGTACACTTGGTGCATTAGCAGATACGATTATGGTGCTGCTCCTTTATTTCAGTTTTGCATTTATATATAAAAATATATTTTGGATATGGCAAACAAATTGGTTTAAAATATTTGTAGTAATGGTTACAGGCGCTGTTGGTGCTGTATTATCAGAGAAACGGCATTTGTTATTGGGAAGCTGGGCTTATGATCAATCAATGCCAATTGTTCCAGTTGTAAATGTGGGTTTATCGCCTATGTTGCAATTTTTTTTACTTCCCGTTATAATCTATTATTTAAGTTATTTTATTAATTCAAAATTTTACAATCAGACAATTTTACATCACACTAATCATCATTAAACAATAAAAAAAACATCATGAAAAAGTACATTATCGCATCAGCAGCATTGGTATTTGCCGTGGCAATACAATCCTGCAACACAGAAAGTAAAAAAGATACCACCACAACCATGGATGGTATGAACAACAAAGATTCCGTTAAGATGGATCAAAAAAACATGGAAGGAATGCACAGTATGAATAGCATGAAAATGACGGGGGATTTTGATTATGATTTTGCCAATACAATGCTTATGCATCACCAGAGTGCGGTAGACATGGCAAAAGAAGTAATTTCAAAAGGATCTAATGCTGAAGTAAAAATAATGGCTCAAAATATTGTGACGGCACAGGAAGCAGAAATTGCGCAGTTTAAAAATATTACGGCCAATTATAAAATGCCCGAAATGAAAAAAGAAGGTAATGAAGCACACAATGAATTGGGCGAAACCATGGAGAAAATGGAAGCTAAAATGAAAGGAATGGCAAAGACAGGAAATGCGGATAAAGATTTTTTAATGATGATGATACCGCACCATGAAAGTGCTGTAACAATGGGTGAAGACGAATTATCGCACGGTAAAAATCTTGAATTAAAGAAAATGGCACAAAAAATTATCGAAGATCAAAGCAAAGAAATTAAACAATTTGAAGCGATCCTGGCAAAAATGAAATAATCATAATTGTTACAAAATAAATTATCAGTGTGAGCCTATTAAGCACAATGTTTTTATTAAATGCGTTTGGTAAGCTCACCCTGGTATTTTAAAAAAGAAGTTATAATTCCCCTACCAAAATGCTTAATAAACTTATTCAATTTTCGCTACGCAACAGATTATTTGTGGTAGCGTTTGCTGCTCTGGTAATGGTGTATGGAATTTTTACAATGGTAAATCTTCCGGTTGATGTGTTGCCTGATTTGAACCGGCCAAGGGTTACTATTTTTTTGGAAG
>JANLVW010000149.1:0-1754 GCA_031364205.1 Ferruginibacter sp. | reverse complement strand
TGTCAAAACCAAACTGGCCGGAACTTTTGGTAATTGTTCCCTTTACTAAAGTGGAATCAACGCTGTTTAACAATAAAACATTTACGCCATCAACAGGTTTATCTGTAATAGTAGTTACCCGCCCACTAATCTTTGCCTGTGCCTGAACTGTTTGTATAGCAGCTGTAATAAATACAATAGTACAAAGGACGATGAGTTTAGATTTCTTCATGATTAAGGTTTTGGGAGTGGTTATTTGAGCAGCAAAGGATGATGTTATACTTTTTGCTTTATTCATGATTATGATATTTAATATTTATTTATTAAAGAATGCAATTTTTCAGATGGAATCGTCCATTCCGATTTCTTTACAGGTTGCACATCATAATGCGCATAAATTAAAACAGTGGGTTTGCCAGGCGCTTTATCCCAACTGCCATACACAACAGGATTTCCGTCAGTCGGAATTGTTTGGGCTTTTTTCTTTCCAATTATTTTTATCTAGTGGTTGGTGTCGTCACCAACCTTATTCAATAAAAGTATTTCTGTTGGTGGCGACACCAACACTTAGTGAAAAAATGAAACTTAGTTAATCTTCAAAAAATCGCACCGGCACCCTTATTGAAGAGGGCTCAGTATGTTCAAATTCTAAAGAGTATAAGTGTTATCAAAATTGATCCATGGGTGATGCTATGATTACTATGTTCTATGGAATTTCTTAGTAGCCATTAGCTCAAAAAATACTTAATTATACTCAGAATTTTTAATCCAATTTTACTTCTTGAAAAGTTTTAATGGCCTTATTCTATTAGTAAATTATAATATTTTTATTTATTTAAATATACCGTAAAATATTTTTCTAACAATTAATTTCTTTATTTGTTAGGTACTCCTTTAAAATACATCATCATCCAAATATTTATCTAATAAAAAAAATAAAACAAATTCTTACATATTTATTTTTTTATTAAGGATAATCGTAGATTGTTTAAAAATGAAAAAATGAAAAAATTCTATTTACTATTTATTGTAGTTTTTATTGTAAAATCTTCTTTTGCACAACAGGGTGAAATTAGAGGCACAACAATAAGTGGCGTTCCCGGAGTTAGAAAATCTCTTGCGTCAGTATTAGCGCAGGAAAAAGAGCATCCGTTGCCTCCCACATTTGTTGCTGCGCTGAGGCCCGATTTAAAGGGCCCTGTACCATATATACAGGATCCTCTTTCTACTAAGGCTAGTCAAGGCGGTTCTTTAGTAAGTGGCACTACTAGCAACTCTGCTGTAAGCTCCGTAATAAGTTCTCCTGCTTACAGTAATTTTCTTACTATTTGGGGCTCTTATTCAACTATTGCAGGACAGGAATCGCCTTATACACCACCGGATAATTGCGGTGATGTGGGCTTCACACAAATTATTGCCACAGCTAACTGCCGCATGAAAGTTTTTAACAAGCCCTCTGTAACCGGGTTAGCAGCTACCACGCCCACCAATACAAATACTACAACATTAACACCGGTGATCAATGTTGATTTAAATGTATTTTTTTCTAACCCGGGTTTTGGTATAAGTGGAATCAGCGATCCGCATGTAAGGTTTGACGGGCTATCAGGTCGTTGGTTTATAGTTGCCATTGATATTAATCATAAAACAAATAATTACTGCTGCGTAGCAATAAGCGATGCAGGTGCTACAATTACACCAGCCACCAATTTTACCATTTATTATTTTAATGTTTCACAAACCGGAGGCTCATCCAGCGACTTTTATGATTATCC
>JANLVW010000145.1:0-2842 GCA_031364205.1 Ferruginibacter sp. | reverse complement strand
CAATTTTTTTCTGTCCGTTTTTCCACTTGGCATTGAAGGCATTACTTTTAATTCCACTATTACAACAGGAACCATATAAGGTGCTAAAAAGGAAGCTAATTTTTTTCGAATGTCAACTTCATCAAAAGTATAACCTGTTTGTAGCTTTACATAACCAACCAATTGTTCTTGTTGGTTGCTGTCCTTTCTTATTGCTACCGAAGCTGCTGCAATTCCTTCCAATTGATTTATTCTGCTTTCAATTTCGCCCAGCTCAATTCTATAACCCCGAAGTTTTATCTGGTCATCAATTCTTCCCTGAAAATCTATGAACCCATTTTCCTGAAAAACAACTGCATCGCCTGTTTTATAAATGCTGTCTCCATATATTTCAGAAAAAGGGTTGGGTAAAAATTTTTCGGCAGTAAGTTTTGGTAAATTAAAATATCCTTTGCTTACTCCCGGTCCGGAAATGATCATTTCACCACGCTCTCCTCGGGGAACAATTTCCAGTTTTTCGTTAACAACAGCTATATCATAATTTGGTAAAGGATTGCCTATAGTAATTAAATCATTTTCATTTAATGAAGCCATATTAGAAGTAACCGTGGTTTCCGTTGGTCCATAACTATTGTAAAATTTTCGATACGGTTTAGCCCATTTTTTCTGTACCTGTGGCGTACAGGCTTCGCCGCCTGCATTTACAATACGCAAAGAAGGTACTTCATCAATGATGGCCAAAATACTTGGCACCGCATGCAAAACGGTAATATTTTGTTCAATTAAAACGTTGCTTAATTCATCAATTGCTTTAACGGTAAATTCATCTGCTATCCACAAAGTGGCACCGGCAAATAAACTAATCCATACTTCTTCGCACCACATATCAAATGATACCGAAAAGCCCTGGTATACTTTATCATTTGAATTAATTTGAAGTACGTCATTTTCTGAACGTATTAGATGGCATATATTTTTATGCGATATTAATATTCCTTTTGGTGAGCCGGTACTGCCTGAAGTGAAAATTACATATGCCCAATTTTCGTTTGAAAAATTTTCAGTAAAAGAAGTTTTAATATCTTTTTTAAAAGTGGGTATTTTCAATGGTTCGCAATGGATATCAGCATCTGTGTCTGAAAAATAAGTAGTAACATTTATATCTGTAAATACTTTTTGAATACGTTCTTTAGGCATCTCCCTGTCTAAAGGAATGTATGCCGCACCTGTTTTTAATATACCTAAAATTGCAACAGGCAGTTCTAAACATCGGGGGTACCAAAGCCCCACAGAGTCACCTGGTTTTACGCCCTTGGCTTGCAGATACAAAGCAATCTGGCTGCTCCACTCATCTAATTCTTTATAGGTAATTGAAGTTCCCTTAAAAATTAAAACCTTTTTAGCGGAAAACTTTTCAAAGGATGGTTTTAATAAGGAAACTAAAGTTTCTTCTTTAATAAATTCAGGCGCAATTTTGCCTAAAATAAAACTCTTTAAAGCCATAAAGATTCTAGTTTTGTTTGTGAAAATAATAGTTTATAAGTACATGTTTTTAAAAAGAATCTATATAAAAATTGATTTAATTTTTTTAACTGGAATAGTTATAAAATTTAATTTACGGTAAAAAGTTATTTCTAAAAAACTTTTTTAAGCCTTTTAAATGGATTAGTGGACAAGCTGAATACCTGACTTTTTTGCATGTATTTTTAATTTTCATTGCAATAGGGAATGATGGTCTGTTAAGCTTGAAAAACACGGAACGGATTTGTGTAACAAGTGGATCATGCATTATGTTGTTTGGGTAACAGCCTTGCCTATTGTTTCTCAATTTATTGATGCATACTTTTCTAAAAAACATAAGTTGTTGATGTCGGTTTGGATTTTGACATTTTGTGTTGCTGCATCTTGTAATTAAAAATTAGCTACCAATATATTATTTATTATTAAAAAAATATAAGGCTGCCTGAAGCAAATAAAATGTAAGAAATATTAATTGGCAGTCGTGCAAATAATATAACATTTAATAATTATAGAAATAGAATGTTACCTTACAATGTAACATAAACAACGCCAAAATGATTCCAAAATATAGAAGTGATACCGTAGATTGGAAACAGATATGGGATCCTAAAAATCTTTTACTTATTTTTTTAGGCACTTCTTTGGCTGTGCTGGCCATGAAAGGTTTTATGATACCCAACCGTTTTATGGATGGGGGCATTACCGGTATCTCCATTTTATTGCATGAAATATTTAATATCAATATTAGTTTTTTGGTAATTATTTTAAATGTTCTGTTTGTCTATCTCGGTTATAAAAGGATCGGAAAAACCTTTGCTGTACAAACCTGCATTGCAGTAATGCTGCTTTCTGTAGGCTTGGTTTTTATCGACATCAATCCTATCACTCGTGACAAATTACTCATCGCTATTTTCGGTGGGATATTGATGGGAACCGGTGTGGGCCTTGTTATACGGGGTGGCGGTGTTATAGACGGTGCCGAAGTAATTGCCGTATTTACAGGCAGAAAAACAGGTTTTTCCAACAGCGAGATCATTATGCTTATCAATACTGTAATCTTTGCAGTGGCAGCATTACAGTTCGGCCTGGAAACGGCTATGTACTCTATCATCACTTATTTTACTGCAAGCCGGGCCACCAACTATGTAGTGGATGGCATTGAACAATTTACCGCAATGAATATTATCTGTTCACGGCCCGATGAAATAAAAAAATTATTGGTGAATGACCTCGGTAAAGGAATAACCGTTTACAAAGGTGAAAAAGGATATCTGCCGGGTAGTTTTGAAGTAAAAACTAGCGCCGATATTATTGTTACTATTATTACCCGCCTGGAAATAAA
>JANLVW010000448.1:0-6585 GCA_031364205.1 Ferruginibacter sp. | reverse complement strand
CTTTTTTTATTTTGGCAAATCCCTTTTCAATATTTTGAGTATTTACTGCAAAAGATATTCTAATACATTTCGGTTCTCCAAAAGCTTTTCCTGTCACAACAGATACATGTGCTGTATGAAGAAAGTACATGCATAAATCATCAGCATTTTCTATAAGATTTCCTTCGGATGTTTTTTTACCAAAGTACGAACTTACGTCAGGAAAAACATAAAATGCGCCAGGTGGAATTGTGAAAATTATTCCGGGAATATCTTTTAGAAGTTCAACAACTTTATCTCTTCGAACTTTAAATTTCGCAACCATTTCCAGTGTCGGCCTATGGTCGCCTGTAAGTGCGGCAATTGCTGCCCGCTGTGTTATAGAGCACGCTGCGCTTGTAAATTGCCCCTGTAATTTTTCGCATGCCTTGGTAATTAATGGAGATGCAGCAAGGTATCCAAGCCTCCAACCTGTCATTGCATATCCTTTGCTCAATCCATTTATAACAACTACTCTGTCTTTTAAATAATCAAACTGTGCAATACTTTCATGACTTAACCCGTAGTTGATAAATTCGTATATTTCATCGCTCAATATTATTATATCCGGATATTTTTTAAAAACTTCTGCCAGTTCCTTTAACTCATTTTTTGTGTACACTGCTCCTGTAGGGTTGCACGGAGATGAAAACATAAACAACTTGGTTTTTTCGGTAATGGCACTTTCAAGTTCAACAGCATTTATTTTGTACCCATTTTTGGCTTTAGTGTTCACAAACTTTACGGCACCGCCGGCAAGTTTTACAATTTCGCTATAGGTAACCCAATATGGTGTGGGAATTACAACCTCATCATTTTTATCTACCAATGCCAGCACAACATTTGCAATACTCTGTTTTGCACCTGTGCTGATGATAATATTTTCAGGTTTATAATCTAAGTTGTTATCTCTTTTCAATTTTGTACAAACAGCCTCTCTAACATCCAGGTAACCAGCAACAGGAGTGTAATGGCTGTAATTTTCGTCTATAGCTTTTTTGGCTGCCTCTTTAATGTGTACCGGTGTATCAAAATCCGGTTCGCCCAAACTTAAATCTGTAATGTCAATTCCTTTGGCTCTCAATTCCCGACCGAGTTTTGCCATTTTTAATGTTTCGGGTTCATTAAATCTTTCTAATAAAGATGATAACTGCATAACATGATTGCAAAGTGAATAACAAAAGTATAGTTATTTGTGTAAGCAATATTTAAAATGTACATAATGAAAGTTTCCTAAAATTTGCTTTCGTCTTAAAATATCCTGCTCAAATCTCTTTTCAATAAAAGCAGGTTTGAGCTTGTATAAAATGAATATTTTAACTACGAAATTTATAAAAGCATTTAGCTTTTTATTGCAGATAATTTATTGCAAAACGGTTATAATTTTAAATTAAAACACGTAAAACCATCTATACCATTTTCCCCTATCTTTGCACACTTGTAAAAAATTAACACAGCTTATTATTAAAGTATTTTAACATGAAACTGAAAGGTTTAGTATGGTTCTTCACCATTGCGCTCGTATTGATATCTATTTGGGAACTTTCATACACTTTTGTTGTACGGAATTATGAATCATCTGTAAAGACACAAGCAACCCGTCTAGTAAAAAACCAGACGGCCAGCATGAATGCTGAAGAAAGGGATGAAATTATTAAGGCAAAAACGCAACACATTCTTGACAGTACAAAGGAAAAAGAAATTTACCCAATCGTTGGTACTACTTACCAGAAGTGTAAAGAATATGAACTAAACCTTGGTCTGGATTTACAGGGAGGTATGAGTGTAACAATGGATGTAAGCTTACAAGGTTTACTAAAATCGTTGAGCAATAATCCACGCGATCCTGCTTTGCTAAAAGCAATACAAACAGCCAATGCACAAAAAATAAAGAGCGAGGCAAATTTTGTGGATTTGTTTTCTCAGGCATATATAGAACAAAACGGTACAGGTAAATTGTCAGGTTTATTTACCGGCCCTAACAAAGAAGTAAAACCGGGCGATGATGATAAAACAGTAACATCTAAATTAAAACAAATAGGTAGAGGTGCGATTTCTCAAACTTATAAAATCTTACAAAAGCGTATAGATAAATTTGGTGTTGCTCAGCCTAATATTAATTTAGATGAAAATAAAGGTGTAATTAATGTAGAACTTGCGGGTGTTACAAATCCTGAAAGAGTTCGTAAGTTTTTACAATCTTCTGCAAATCTTCAGTTTTGGAGTGTCGTGTTATTAAGAGACCAGGATTTTCAAAAATCTTTTACTGAGGCTGACAAAGGATTGGCAAAATATTTAAAAGGTACAAGCGATACTGCAAAAATTAGTGATAGCGCAAAAGCAAAAAGAGACTCGGCAGCCACGGGTATTTTAGGTACAATACTTCAATTTCCTGTAGACCCAAAAACAGGTCAGTTATATGAAACTCCTTATGTAGGAATGGTTGCAGCAAAAGATACATCATTATTAAACTCCTACATCAATAATCCAATTTTTACTTCGTTGCTTGGCAACAACGTGAAAATAATGTACGGAATTGAACAGAAGGTAAAAACAGGATCTTTTTTTGAAGTGTATGCTGTAGAAAAAGTTAACGGTTCTGACAAAGCTCCTCTTGAAGGTGATGGTGTAGCAGAAGCAAGCCAGGGTTATGATGAAAAGGGTATGCCATCAATTAAAATGCAAATGACGCCCACGGGATCAAGAACTTGGGCCAACCTTACAGAAAAAAATGACAAACGTTATGTTGCTATTTCTTTGGATGATATCGTTTATTCATCGCCAAGAGTAAATGGTAAAATTGAAGGTGGTAATACAGAAATATCCGGAAACTTTACAGTAGAAGCTGCTCAGGATTTATCAAACGTATTAAAGTCAGGTAAACTTGATGCACCGGCAAAAATTGTTCAGGAACAAATTGTTGGAGCTACAATTGGTCAGGAAGGTTTAATTGGCGGCAGAAATGCTTTTTTAATTGCATTTGCCGTTATATTTATATTGATGCTTATTTACTACAATACCGGTGGATGGGTTGCTAATATTGCCTTGGTTTTAAACTTGTTATTTACTATTGGTGTATTGGCAATGTTTGGTTTTACATTAACAGCCGCAGGTATTGCAGGTCTTGTATTAACCATTGGTTTAGCAGTAGATACCAACGTAATTATTTTTGAAAGAATAAAGGAAGAACTAACAAAAGGCAAAGCTTATCAGGCAGCAATTAACGAAGGTTATCGCCGTTCATTAGCACCGGTTTTAGATGCCCATATTACTTCTTTTCTTACAGCCGCCATTTTGTTTTTCTTTGGCCTTGGACCTGTACTAGGTTTTGCAACAACACAAATGATTGGTATTGCCTTATCGCTTTTCTGTGGTATTTTAGTTTCTAGATTAATTACAGATTTACGTACAGATAAAAACCAACATTTTAATTATTTTACAAATCTGTCCCGTAAAATATTTCAACATGCCAGTTATAAATTTATTGAGAAAAGGAAATATGCATACATACTTTCTGCAATAGTATTATCATTAGGAATCGCATCTTTTTTCCACGGCTTTAATGAAGGAGTTGAATTCAAGGGTGGTAGAAGTTACACTGTAGAATTTGATAAATCTTTAAAAAATTCCGATATACAGGATGATCTTGCAAAATCATTTAACGGTGAATTTCCTGTTATAAAAACTGTTGGTAATTCAAAGCATTTAAATATTACTACTTCTTATTTAATTGGTCAGGAAAATGCAGACTCATTGGTACTTACAAAATTATACGAAGGATTAAAAAAAGTTTTACCTGCTAACCTAACTTACGCTCAGTTCTCAAAAAATAATATACAGAGCTCTTCTACAGTTCAACCCTCTATTTCTGATGACTTAAAGCGTGGTGCAATAAAGGCTACAATTTTTGCGATGTTAGCCATTTTCATATACATATTTATTCGTTTCCGTGATTGGAGATATTCTGCCGGTACAATTGTTACTCTAATACACGATGTACTTGTTACGCTTGCTGTATTCTCATTCCTTAAAGATATTGTTCCTTTTCCTTTGGAGATTGACCAGCACTTTATTGCAGCCGTACTTACGGTTATTGGTTTCTCCATGAATGATACTGTAATTGTATTTGACAGAATACGGGAATATAGCAGAGATATGAAAGGCGAAACAAAAACAAATATTATTAACCGTGCCATTAATGATACACTAAGCCGTACCATAATGACTTCGTTAACTGTATTCTTAACATTACTTATTCTCTTTATTTTCGGTGGTGAAGTAACTAAGGGTTTTGCTTTCGCAATGATGATTGGTGTTATAACAGGTACTTACTCATCTATATTTGTTGGTGCTCCTATATTGGTTGATTTTGCAAAAGACAAACCATTGGGTGCAGCTGCGGAAGTAAAAACTAAAAAAGTTAAAGCTCCGGAATTATAAGAAAAATATTTTAGCAAAAAAGTCCGCTGAAAATTCAGCGGACTTTTTTGTGCATTTTAGAAATTAATAATGCTTTATAATTTTTTTGAAAGCGGTTATTATTAAACCATTAAAAATTAAACAGCAAAGCTCGTTCCGCAACCGCATGTGCTGCTTGCATTAGGATTTTTAAAAGTAAATCCACGAGAGTTTAAACCACCTTCCCACTCTATCTCCATTCCAAATAAATAAATGCTTTGAGAGTTGTCAATGATAAAATCTACACCATCTTTTTTATATAAAGCATCATTTTCTTTTCTGTTATCAAAATCAAGTACGTAGGTCATACCGCTGCAACCGCCGCCTTTTACGCCCACACGTAATATTTTATCTTTCTCAAAACCGGGCTCGGCCATTAAACGTTTCACCTCGTTTAATGCAGCGTCGGTTAGATTAATAGGATTTTTTATAATTGGTTCCATGTTTTAAGAATTTAATACAAAAATACGATTTATCAAAAAAAGAGTATCATAAAAATAGCATTGTGTAAAAGAACTATATAATAAAAATCCCCTCGGTGTTAAACGAAGGGATAATATTTTAGGAACAGTAAAGTTATTCAGCAGTTTCTGCAACTGATGCAGAAGTTGGAACTGATTTTTTACCAAAACGCTTATTAAATTTATCAATACGTCCTGCAGTGTCAACCAATACATTCTTACCGGTATAAAACGGATGTGATGTATTAGAAATCTCAAGTTTAATAACAGGATACTCCTTACCATCTTCCTCAAATACAACTGTTTCGCTTGTTACTGCAGTAGATTTGCTTAAAAATGTCGTACCGTTACTCATGTCTTTAAAAACTACCATTCTATAGTTTTTAGGGTGCAGATCTTTTTTCATTTTTATCTTTTTTGGTACATGGATTTTGCCATGTTTGTTAAATTAATATGCAAAAATAGGGAAATTCCTTTGGAATTATAAATTTGGGGTTATAAGTTTTGAATCAAAGGGATTACGAATCATTTGAATTTTAATATTTAAATAATAAATCATCATTGAGCAATATTCCAATACGTATTATTTCATATTTACAAATTGTAAGGCTAAACCGATATTCCATTCTTTGCTGGCCTTTATTACATCCTGCAAATCATCTATTTTTTTCCCTGTTACTCTAATTATATCATCCATTATTGCAACCTGCACTTTTAACCCGCTGTCTTTAATAAGCTTCACAATTTTCTTTGCATCTTCCTGCTTAATGCCGTTACGTACCAATACTTCTTGCTTTGTAATTTTTCCACTTGGAAAAGGTTGTTTGCTGAAATCATAAATCTCAGCAGCAAGCCCCTGTTTAATACTACGGCTTATAAGCACATCGGTAATTTGACCAAGTTTCATTTCACTGTCGGCTTCCAGGTTTAATTTAAAATCTTTTTTATTAAGTTCAATTTCAACATGCGCACCTTTAAAATCAAAACGGTTTTTTATTTCTTTGCTTACAACATTTATGGCGTTGTCAAGTGTTTGTAGATCTACTTTGCTTGCTATATCAAATGATGGCATAATAATTTTATTTCTGTAAAGATAGCATTGCAATTTTAATTTGTCTTTATTCTGCTTTGTTCATCTCCCGCACCGCCGGATTTTCTTTGTTGAATTTTTAATGCATTGCCAAATCTGTAACTAAAGGTTATTCCAACATTTCTATTGTCTCTTGTTTGAGTAAATGCTGCAACTGTATTTTGAATATTTACAATACCTTTTTGTCTGCCTGAGTTAAAAATATCTGCTACATTCAATTTTAAATTTCCTTTATTTTTTAATATCTGCTTAGAAATACCTGTACTTATCTGTTTCATTGATCCAATTTCAAATTGACCTCTTTTCATTTTTGAACGGTAAAATCCTGATAATTCCGCACCCCATCCTTTTTTAAATGTGAATTGATTGTTTAGGTTTGACGAAAAACCTGTACCCGAAGTGTTTAATATAAAACCATATAGCTGTGAGTTCACTTTATTGTAATTTAATTCTGCATAAATCATCATAGTCCACCATTTTGCAGGCTTTAATGCTGCGTTTAGAGAAAAGGAAACGTCATCAATACTGCCATAGTTATTTTGTTTCACAATTGTTGCA
>JANLVW010000096.1:0-1210 GCA_031364205.1 Ferruginibacter sp. | reverse complement strand
AAAAAGCCTTGTCGTAAGCGGCATACCTGTTAGAGAACTTTCAAACTTTTGGGCTTTTAGGAATAACTACATTTTTGGAGAAATATGTAATTCCTTTTTAATAATATACATTTACTAAAATATACTGTCTATGGAAGGATTTTGGATAATTGTTGGACTAATGTTTTATTTAAAGTTAAATAAAACGTTATTGAAAATTCTTCATGTAGCGCCATCGAGTAGAAACTTAATAACTTACGCCTTAGTAGGATTCGTTGTTTCTGCATTGTTTATCTGCTTTAGTTATGACAAGTCCTTTAAAAGTTCCATATACCTATTTATCTTTTATGTTTTAGGTCTATCAGTACAAATTTGTTATTGGTATTTTAAGAAACCAAGAACGAAAAATTTTGGAAATAAATAAAGTTTCACATTAGTCGAGCAGGCAACAAGGAATTTGCCAAAATAGGAGCGGATGGAAACCCGTTTTCAATGTTTTGATTTTTAATTTAGCTATGTGCATATCATCAACTTTTATTTATAAGTGTCGATTCAGTTAGCCGTGCAGCTAAAATTCTATTTCCCCAACTTCGGCAGGCCTGCCGTTATCGGCATTCCTTAATCTTTATAAATCATACCCCATTTTTTTGCAATTGTTCTTCTTTCTTTAAATGTTTTTTCAATAAAAGATTGTCCCACAGGTGTCCCGGCTTCTCTAAAAAAACCCTCAAACCCTGATGGAGTATAACCAAAACGCATTTCAATATTCTCGTTTCCTGTATTTCGTAAACCATGCCAAACACCTTTTGGAACAAGAGCAACTGCGCCTTCTTTAATTTCATATTGTTTGTCGCCAAGCATAAACAAACCGGAACCCCTATGCATAAAAATCAGTTCATCCTCGTTTAAATGTTTGTGTACTGCTAAAGCATCCCCGGGTCTAAAAGATTCCGAAAGAAAGGAGATTGAATTAGCACCTTGAACTTTGGCAATTTTAATTTTAACTATAGCTGTTCCATCTCTCATTTGAAATACTTCGCCTTCGTCTTCACTTACTACCAGGCCATTGAAATCTGATGTGTCTTTTGCATAAACCGATAAGGGGAAAATCAAAGAAGAAAGAAAGCCTAAACCTCCTTGATTTAAAAATTGTCTGCGTGAAGTCATAAGAATTATTTAAGTAGTACCATTTAAAGAATGCCGCTAACGTAAGGCATGCAGTTGTTGGAAT
>JANLVW010000107.1:0-3908 GCA_031364205.1 Ferruginibacter sp. | reverse complement strand
GTAACCACCGGCCAGGTTATTTTAGCCGGCGAGGTTAAAAGCAAGGCCTACCTTGATGTACAGGAAATAGCCCGTGGTGTTATCCGTAAAATTGGCTACACCGTAAGTGATTATATGTTTGAAGCAAACTCCTGCGGTATCTTATCAGCTATTCATGAGCAATCAGCCGATATTAATCAGGGTGTTGACCGTAAGAAAAAAGAAGAGCAGGGCGCCGGCGACCAGGGAATGATGTTTGGTTATGCCACAAATGAAACTGAGAATTATATGCCCTTGGCTTTAGCATTGTCTCATGATATTTTAAAAGAACTTGCAGCTGTAAGAAGAGAAAATACAGAAATTAAATATCTAAGACCGGATGCTAAAAGCCAGGTTACATTGGAGTATGATGATAACAATAAACCCGTAAGAATTGAAGCTATTGTAGTATCAACACAGCATGATGATTTTGCAAAAGATGAAAGCATGCTTGCTAAAATAAAAAAAGATATTATTAATATAGTTATTCCAAGGGTTAGAGCATTGTATCCTAAATATGATCATCTTTTTACAAATAAAATTAAATACCACATCAATCCAACCGGAAAGTTTGTTATAGGGGGACCACATGGTGATACAGGCCTTACTGGCCGTAAAATTATTGTAGATACTTACGGTGGTAAAGGAGCACACGGGGGTGGAGCTTTTAGCGGAAAAGATCCCAGTAAAGTAGATAGGAGTGCAGCTTACGCAACGAGACACATTGCAAAAAACTTGGTGGCTGCTGGGCTCTGTGAAGAAGTATTAGTACAGGTAAGTTATGCAATTGGTGTGGCACAACCTACAAGTATAAATGTTGTTACTTATGGCACGGCAAAAGTAAATATGACTGATGGCGAAATTGCAAAAGCTATAATGAAAATGGAGTGTTTTGATATGAGGCCATATTTTATTGAAAATAGGTTGAAGCTTCGCAACCCAATATACAGCGAAACTGCGGCTTATGGTCACATGGGTAGAACTCCTGAAAAAGTTGAAAAAATATTTACTTCACCTTCCGGTGTAGTCGTAAAGAAAAAGGTGGAATTATTTACCTGGGAAAAATTAGATGCAGTTAAAGAGGTTAAGAAAGTTTTTGGGCTTAAATAAAAGTTATTAAATTTCTTTGTTGGATTTGTAAAGACCATAAGTTCTTAAGGTACTTATGGTCTTTTAATATCTAGTTAATTTTACAATATGAAAGATTTTAGACATCAACATAAACGACCTAAAAAAAACACTTTAGTTGTTGGCAGAACAGCAGTTATTGCTGCAATGAAAGAAGGCAAACAGCTGGATAGAATTTACATGCAGACTGCTGTGCATGGGGAAACCATTGATGAGATTAGAATTTTAGCGGAGCGTTATATGGTACCAATTAATAAAGTACCAATTGAAAAACTTAATAATTTTAATGTAAGCAATCATGAAGGGTGCATTGCACAAATTTCTAAAATTCAATATCAAAATTTACAGGATGTAATTTCTTTTGTGGTTGAAAACGGAGAAGTTCCTTTGTTTATTATTTTGGATGGAATAACAGATATCAGAAATATTGGGGCAATTGCCCGAAGCGCTTATTGTTTTGGTGTGCATGCAATCATTATTCCTGATAAAGGTGTTGGTTCTTTAAATGAAGATGCTATTTTAACCTCTGCAGGAGCGTTGGAAAACATAGCAGTATGTAGAGTAAACAGTTTAATGAAAGCCGTAGATGATTTACATTTAAACGGAATTAAAGTTTTTGCAAGTGTAATGGGTGCAACAACAAATTCTTACGATTGTAATTTTGCTGAGCCTTCAGCTATTGTGATGGGTGCAGAGGAAAAAGGTATTTACCCTGCATTAATGAAAGTGTGCGATGAAAAATTTGCAATACCAATGACTGGAGATTTTGATTCCTTAAACGTCAGTGTGGCAACAGGAATAATTTTATATGAAGTTTCAAAACAAAGGAGTCAGCTTATTTAATAACTACTTCCTTAATAATTTTTTCGCCAAGTTCTGAATTTACCATTTCAATTATTTTTTCTTTCTGGTAAAGTAATTCATTTTTAAGGGGAGCTACAACAGTATTTACAAATAATGTTGAGCCAACTATTTGCAGCTTGTCTGTGTATTTCGCCACGGTTTTACCCATAATTTTTTCCCATACATCTTCAATCTGCATGGCTTGTATACCCGTTTTTAATTTGCTTTTTTTTAAAAATTGTTGAAGCGCTTCAGCCATAGATATTTCTGCCATTTTTATAATTTTTAGAGTTCAATTATTTGCCCATCTATATTAAGTTGCTCAAATATATTTTCCAGCCTTTGTTTATGTGTGTCAGTTATAAAAACCTGTCCTCCGTTTTCATTGCATACCCAATGTAACAAACGGTTCATTCTTTTTTCATCAAGCTTCTCAAACACATCGTCCAGCAACAAAATAGGACTGTAAGATTTATAATTTTTTAATAATTGATACTGGGCAATTTTTAATGCAAATAAAAGACTTTTTCGCTGTCCCTGACTGGCAATACTTTTAAACATTTGCCCATTTAAAGTGAAGTGAATATCATCTTTGTGTATGCCTTCAGTTGTTCTTTGAATAATTCTGTCTTTTTCAAACGATTGTGTCAAAATTTCTTTAAAACTTTCAGTTTGAAGTTTACTTGTATAAACAAAATTTACCAGCTCATTATTATCAGCAATATTGTGATAAAAGTCTTCAATAAGAGGAATTAATTTTTGCGTAAAAATCATTCGTTTTTCAAAAACAAACTCAGCAGGCGCAATAAGCTGGTTATTTATAACATCCAGTAATTCATTGTCAGTTTTACCTTGTTCTGCAAACCTTTTTAACAAGCTGTTTCGTTGCAGTAAAACCTTATTGTAAATAATAAGTTGCTGTAGGTATTCAACATCAAGCTGGCAAATAACGGAATCTAAATATCTTCTTCTTCCCTCACTACCACCAATAATTATCTCAACATCATCCGGCGCAATTATTACAGCCGGCAATACACCAATATGTTTTGCGAGTTTTTCATACTGAATATCATTAATAGAGAATTCTTTTTTTCCGGTTCCCCGGTTTATGCAAATTACTTTTTGGATACCGGTATTATTTTCAAAATCACTTTCAAGTCTAAACCCATCTTTTTCAAAATTTATATTAAGCGAATCGGTATTGGTAAAATAACTTTTTGTAAAGCAGCAATAGTAAACAGCATCGAGCAGATTTGTTTTTCCCATTCCATTTAAGCCACATATGCCGATCACATTTTTTGTAAACTCAAATGAAGAGAGTTCATAATTTTTAAAATGTGTAATAATGATTTTTCGTAGACGAAGCATTGGCTGTAAAGATAAACTATCGCAAATCTAAAATTAAAATAATGGAATAATTATAGGTCAATAATTATAGTTTGATGCAACGTCCCCGGCCAATAATAAGTTCACATTTTATGCAATTATCTAAACGCAAATTTCCTATATTTGCAACTTAAATTAAACACTATTGGCTACAAAGTTTTCTAAAGAAACTTACCTTTATTGGTACGAGATGATGCTGCTGCTTCGCCGCTTTGAAGAAAAGACCGGTCAGCTGTACGGAATGCAAAAAATTCGAGGATTTTGCCATTTATACATTGGACAGGAAGCAGTTGCTGCCGGCTGCATGACCGCAACCACGCCTGATGATAAATTCATAACTGCATATCGTGACCATGCATTGGCAATTGCAAAAGGCGTGAGTGCTAAAAGCTGTATGGCTGAATTGTATGGAAAAGCTACAGGTTGCAGTAAAGGAAAAGGTGGAAGTATGCACTTTTTTGGAGTTGAGCAAGGCTTTTTTGGTGGACATGGCATTGTGGGCGCACAAATAGGAACCGGTGCAGGGTTGGCTT
>JANLVW010000425.1:0-2812 GCA_031364205.1 Ferruginibacter sp. | reverse complement strand
ATCTCCATTCATGTTCCTATTGTGCTTACCGTATTTGTGCCGTTGGCTTTGGGTTGGGTTTATCCCAATATATTTTCACCGGTACATATTATTTTTTTAGAATTAATTATGGGCCCAACATGCTCCATCATTTATGAAAATGAGCCTATGGAGAAAAATACTATGCAGCAAAAACCAAGACCATTTACCAATACTTTTTTCAACTGGAAAGAATTATCGACAAGTATTGTCCAAGGTTTAATGATAACCGCCAGTGCATTAATAATATATCAGTATGCAGCACAAAATGGCTTTAACGAAGCAATAACCCGTACAATGGTTTTCACTGTCTTAATTTCGGCTAATATTTTTTTAACGCTCGTAAACCGTTCGTTTTTCTATTCGTTTTTTACTACCATAAAATATAAAAATAATCTGGTACTGCTTATAATTAGCATAACTATTGCAATGGTTATAATATTGATTTACATAAAACCTTTGGCTCTTTTTTTTAAATTTGAATATTTAAGTTTTATTCAGTTATTAATAAGTGTTGCTGTAGGGTTTTTAAGTGTAGTATGGTTTGAGGCAGTAAAATGGAAAAAAAGAAATAAGGTATTAACTTCTTAAAAAAAATTATGGCAAATAAATTTTCAGAAATAATTAATAGCGATAAACCTACCCTTGTAGATTTTTTTGCAGAATGGTGCGGTCCCTGTAAAATGATGAAACCTATTCTGGAAGAGTTGAAACTTAAAATGGGAGATAAATTAACCATTTTAAAAATAGACATTGATAAAAGCCCACAAGCGGCATCTGCTTACCAGATACAAGGTGTGCCTACTTTAATTCTTTTTAAAAAAGGACAGCTAAAATGGCGGCAATCCGGTGTATTAACTACAAAACAAATAATGCAGGTTTTAGAAAAAAATGCTTAATAATTTTGATAACTGAAACTAAAAAGACAAATTATAAACCATGAAAACTTTATTAATATTTATGGTAAGTGTGGCAGTAGTTGCATTAATTGTGTTTACCATAATCCGTAACAATAAAGATAGAAAAAAATTTGAAAGACAATTAGAAAATGATTCTCCAACTATTAGACATGGTGAAACTGATATAGAAACAGATGATACAAAATAGAATAGTCAGTAAATTTTTAAGTGATGATCTATTTAATACGTAACATTCATTAATACTTAACTTATTTATCAAAACACGCTGATCCCCCGGCTTCATTTACATTTACACATGCCCGCAACCGAACAGAATAATTTCAATCAATCTTATCGTTATGAAGCGCTGTTTAACCATGCATCCATGGGTATTGTGGTAGTAAACAGCAAGGGCATAATTCTATCTGTAAACCCATTTGCACTTAATCTTTTTTGTTATAAAATTGAAGAAATAATTGATAAACCGATAGAGATATTAATACCGCAACGGTACCACCACAAACACAATGATCACCGAGAAAATTATACACAAAATCCAAAAAGCCGGTCTATGGGTAATGGTATGGATCTGTTCGGTGTAAAAAAAGACGGTAAAGAATTTCAGGTAGAAGTGAGCTTAGGTAATTATGAAAAAGATGGCGATAAAAATGTAATTGCATTTATAAGTGATACATCTACAAGAAAAAATGCAGAAGCAGAAATTATAAAATTAAATGATGATCTGGAAGCAACTGTTGAGCAAAGAACAAAAGAACTTACGGATGCTATGCACCAGCTTGAAAAATCTAAAGAAGAACTTTCCAGATCGCTTGCAAAAGAAAAGGAGTTAAGCGAATTAAAATCAAGGTTTGTTGCCATGGCATCTCATGAGTTTCGCACACCACTCAGTACAGTTCTTTCTTCTTCTTATTTAATAGAAAAATATACTACTACTGAGCACCAGCCAAAGCGTGAAAAGCATTTGCAGCGCATTGTATCCTCTGTAAATATGCTTACAGATATTTTAAATGATTTTTTAAGTGTAGGTAAAATAGAAGAAGGAAAGATACCGGTAAGGGTTTGTGAATTTAATATTCACGAACATATTGTTTCGGTAATGGAAGAGATAAAAAATAATCTGCAAAAAAACCAGCAGATCAGGTATGATCATACCGGTAAATTAAATGTTGAAATGGATACATCGCTGGTAAAACATATTATCATGAATTTAATATCCAATGCGAGTAAGTTTTCACCGGAAGGAAGTGTTATTGCGATAACCACAAATCAAACAGATGAGTGTTTAGTACTGTCAGTAAAAGATGAGGGTATGGGCATTTCCAAAGATGATCAGAAACATTTAATGGAGCGTTTTTTTAGAGGTGCAAATGCAGGAAACATACAGGGTACAGGACTTGGGCTGCATATTGTTGCAAAATATGCTGAGCTCATGAAAGGTTCTGTTGAATGCAACAGTGAGCTTGAAAAAGGCACAGAATTTAAAATAACATTCAATACAAAATAACCTGTATGAAAAAGATATTACTGATAGAGGACAATGATCACATCCGGGAAAATACTGCTGAAATATTAGAGCTGGCAAACTACAAAGTAACCACCGCTGCCAATGGAAAAATTGGTGTGGAAATGGCATTGCAGACTATGCCGGATTTAATTATCTGCGATATTATGATGCCCGTGCTTGATGGTTATGGGGTGCTACATGCAGTACAAAAAAATGATTCTACAAAAAACACACCCTTTATTTTTCTTACTGCAAAAACAGAGCGAAACGATTTTAGAAGGGGTATGGAATCTGGTGCAGATGATTATATCACAAAACCATTTGACGGTACGGAATTATTAAATGCAGTCAACAGCCGGTTGAAAAAAAA
>JANLVW010000770.1:0-2207 GCA_031364205.1 Ferruginibacter sp. | reverse complement strand
TTATTCTTCGGCTACAACAAAGGTGATCGGTAGCTTTTTGCAAGTGGCTACAATATATCCATTTTGAATTGCAGGTTTCCATTTTGGACCTTTTTTAATAACCTCTATACAATGTTTTGCTATTTTATCGTTGATATTTTTTTCTGACGTAAAATCAGAAAGGGATCCATCTTCATGCACAATAAATTTAGTTATAAATGTGTAGGAGCCTGCTTTTAATCCTTCTTTAATTGCAATTGAACCGTTTAAATTTGTTTGAAGAAATTTTCTTCAGGCATCTTTTCCGCCTGGGAACTGAGGTCCATTTTCCACTTGAGTAAAAATTTTATCTGAACTGTTATTTGTTGGTGATGGAGGAATTGGTAAACCAGCTTTTTTCGCTTCTTCAATTGATATGGTTTTGTATTGATTGCTTTCAAACATAATGCTTACAGATTCTTCTCTGTTTCTAGATACCATTAAAACCGCTTTGCCATTATAATTTCCTGTTGGATCTAAATCTATAAAATGACCGGTACTGAAATCTTTTTTACCATTAGTTCTAATAGTTGGCGGCGGTGGTGGGGGTGGAGCTAATAATTTTGCTTCGTTGGCTTCCTTTAAAGTAATAACCATAGTAGTCTTGTCTGAAAAAACAATTGTGCACTTATCCGAAAGAGGATTTACTTGATAACTAATAACTGGTTTCCCGGCATAATATCCAATAGTATCATTGTAAATAATTTTGGACTTTGAAATATTTATTGCGCTTGAATTTTGAGCGGCATACTTACTTATTGCACCCAATACATTTTTTGCAAAAGCTTCCTGCCCTTTTTCGGATAAAAGATATGCTGCATCTGCATCATTGGTTAAATATCCTGCTTCAATCAAAACAGAAGGAAAATCATTTGCCTGTAAAACATAAACACCTCTTTGTCTTTGAAAAATAGTTGTATTCACAGTTAACTCATAATTATTTTTGAATGAATTTATGATTGATGTGCCCAGTAATTTACTTTTTTCTACGTTTGCAATACCTTCTTTAGGAACAACTACTTCAATCCCTGAAACTGTATTCCACTTTACTTTTGGATAAGAATTTAAATGAACAGCAATAAATAAATCAGGCGCTTGTGATTTAGCAAAAGCTGCTTTTTGT
This sequence comes from Ferruginibacter sp., assembly GCA_031364205.1. Classification (GTDB taxonomy): domain Bacteria; phylum Bacteroidota; class Bacteroidia; order Chitinophagales; family Chitinophagaceae; genus Ferruginibacter. The sequence goes on along the minus strand of JANLVW010000770.1, from coordinate 1,066 downwards.
CTTGGATCAGAAAATTCATCATTCTCTCTACTCAAAATTATTTGTATGTTCTCATCTTTATTTAAAGTTTTAATTTTTTTAACGAGTTGAAGTGCTAAATATTTTTCTGTAATTCCATTTTATTGATCGCTCCATTATCTTGTCCGCCATGGCCTGCATCAAGTACAACTATTATTTTGTTCATTAGTTTATTTGAAGAATACCCACTATCAATTTTCTCGGCAATTTTTATTGTAAAAGCACCAAATACAATAATCAAAAATGGCAATGCAAGCAAACGACTGATGTAATTCATGAGTGGGTGTTGGTTTTTTGTAAGCATCATAAGTCTTCTTTTTATGAGTGAAAAGAAAAAATTATTTGTTAAGTAAAAGTTTTTTTGTGGATAGGTTGCTTGAAGGATCATGGCACCAAATGCAGCGGTATCGCCATCTTCTACTGCTTTATTATCTGCAATAAATTCGTGTATCATACTCGGCTCTTTTCTAATGAGCCAAAAAATAGAATTACTCCAAAAAACAATCAGTATAATATTGATGAACATTTTATCCCAACTGTGTCGTTGCTGAACATGCGCTATTTCATGTCTAAATATTTTGCTCCCATTCGGGCTGTTAATATATATATGTTTGTTCCAAAAAATATATTTAAAAAAAGAAAAAGGTGTGCCTCTTGCTGCGTCCGTATTTATGAAACTAACAATCTCAACATTAATTTTCTCATTCTTTTTATGTAACACAAATATCGAAATCAACATTTGAGCAAGCATTATTAAAAATGCTGCACTTATTATAGCATAAATAAAAGGTAGAGAATCTACAAAACTCAAATGTTTTGTTGGTGCACCAATAATAATTTCATCCATATATTCATTTCCGGCAGTTACAACCTGTAACATTTTTACAACAGTTGTTTTATTTGCTGCTTCGTGAAAAATATTATATTTAATTACTGGAAATCCTACAGAGAGAAAAATAATAGCAAGCAGGTAAAATCTGTTGTATGCATGAAAAACTTTATTGCGCAGAAAAAACCAATAATAACCAAAAAGTACTGCGGAGCAGAT
>JANLVW010000762.1:0-1711 GCA_031364205.1 Ferruginibacter sp. | reverse complement strand
TCTTCCCTGTCTTTTTTAATAACTTAATATCGGGCTTTTTATTATGGCAGAAGCAAGATATTTTTAACATATTTAATTAATTTAATTAACATTATGAAAATAACACATTTAATCTAGATTTTGTAAGGTATTATTGAAAATAAAAAAAAATTGTTATTAATTTATTGCTTTGTTTTAATACGCAAAGCTGGGTTTCCTTTATAAATTCCATTTTTTTCACAATCAGCTGTAATTACGGTACCCGCAGTTACTATGGAGTTTTCACGGCAAACAATACCTGAACAAACTATGGCTTTTGCACAAATCCACACAGAATTTTCAATTGTAATGGGTTTTATAAGCAAATCAAATGTTTCTGTTTTATAATCATGGCTACCCGTTAGTAACAGCGCACCCTGCGAAATACATACATTGTCGCCAATAGTAACTAAAGCAAGATTATCAATCCACACCTCTTCTCCTATCCATACATTATTACCAATTACTAAAAACCATGGATATTTAATATTTACAAACGGCTTTATCAAAACACCTTTCCCAAGGGTTGCACCAAATAGTTTTAATAAAAAGACTTTAAGACCATAGAAAGGAAACCATCCGGTTTTAAAAAAGATCAGGTTGCAGTAATACCACAATATTCTTTTAAAATTGCTGCCCGGTTTATACCAGCTGTTGTTGTATGTTGAAAGATCAACCTGCATTTAAATGGTTTTTTTAATGTTCTTTTCAAAAAAATACATCATGGCAAATATACCCAGGTATGCAATAATGTTAAACCAGGTATGGTGATCCCAACCCATAGGAAATTTCCATCCTTTATTCCCGGCAAGCAAAACCATGCTTATTCTTAAAACATTTATGAACCAGATAATAAGCAGACCAATAAAAAGCCAAAGAATTTTTTTTATTCTCGGTGCAACGGTTGCAATAATATAGGCCGTCCAAAAACTCATTACGCCAAAACCGAGGCACGAATAAACGATACGGATTCCGTTAGATGAAGGTATCCGTAATACATAATCGCTTGTACGGATGGCTTCAATATTAAAAAAAGATACAAATAATTTAGTGACCACAATAAGGGATGTTCTTAACCAACCTGCAACATCGAAGTAATTTGCAACAAAAGAACTGTAAAAGCCACCTTTAACTGCGAGCCCTGTTATAAAAAGTGCACCGAAATAACAAAATAAAAATACAAGCGCAAATACAATTATAAATCTTACAAAATTATTTTTAGCAATAATCATTTTATATTTCTCCAAAAAAAAGTTTCCTGTATGCGTTTATTTTTTCGGCTGTTTTATTATTTTGTATGGAATAAAGTTTTGAGCCTGTTACAAACTTGTTATATTCAGATTGATTAAGCATGGCAAAAAAAGAAATTGCATTTGATATTGATTGCACATCTGTATCTACATTTATTCCTGCGTTGTTTAGTTCCAGATTATTCCACGGCGTATTGTTGGAGGTTATTACTGGCTTTCCGGCTGATAAAGATTCTGCTATTGAATGCCCAAAATTTTCACTCTTGCTTGGCATTATAAACACATGTTGTTGAGCAAAAACTTCTGTTACAAAACCAGGCGCTATTTCGCCATGATACTGTACGGTAATATTACCAGGAAGTTCAGCAATTACAGCCTTGCATTTTTGCCAGTACGTTACATCTTTAACCGGCCCATAAATATTATATTTTATGTTTGCACTG
>JANLVW010000749.1:0-6614 GCA_031364205.1 Ferruginibacter sp. | reverse complement strand
TCGGTAAATGGTTTGCGTCCCATAAAAGAATCTGAAGCGAGTACAGCAATATCTTTTTTTAGACTGTCAGCATTAAAAGTGGCAACACCATCTTCCTGTTGCACCACCTGCTTTTTTTGATTGCATGCAGCCAATGAAAGTAAAAAAATAATTGTAAAAATTCTGGAGGTTTGAAACATGAGTTGTAGTTTTTAAAATAAGTGGAAGTTGTAAGTTTAGGGTATTTTTTATAAAAGATAAGTGTATTTAATACTTCTTTAAATTTGTTGTTTAGGTCTTTTAAAGATAAATAATTTACAGGCGATGCTGCTAAACTATTTTAATTTAAATTGATATAATCTTATAATCTTTTCTCTTCTAACATTCTTTCTCCTCCAATATTTACTAATTTGAACTATTAAAATTGTAAAATGAAAATATTTAAAACTGCATTTTTACCCTTATTATTTGTGTGTACTTTTTTTTCAAGTCATGCACAAACTTCTAATCAACCAGTAAAAACAATTATACAACAGGAAAACAACAACTGGCAATTAATAAGAAACGGTCTACCGTATTTTGTGAAAGGTGCAGGCGGCACTGGTCATTTAAAACAACTCGTTGCCTGTGGCGGAAATTCTATTCGCACATGGGACAGCAAGGATGGAAATAAGATCTTGGACTCAGCACAAAAATATGGATTAACTGTTTTAATGGGCTTGCGGGTAACCCCCGAAAGGCACGGTTTTAGTTATGACGATGCTGCAGCAGTAAAGAAACAATTTGAGCAGATAAAAGCCGAAGTGTTGCGCTTAAAAGATTACCCTGCTTTGCTGGCATGGGGCATAGGGAATGAATTGAACCTTGATTATAAAAATCCAAAAGTATGGAATGCGGTAAATGATATTGCGGTTATGATCCATGAGCTGGACCCTAACCATCCGGCTACAACAGTATTAGCGGGAATAAATAAACGTGAAATTGACTTTATAAAAGCAGCAGGTAAGGATATAGATTTCTTATCTGTAAATACCTATGGCGGTCTTGCCACCTTACCCAAAGAAATTATTAATGCAGGCTGGGATGGACCGTATATGGTCACAGAATGGGGACCTACAGGGCATTGGGAATGTTTGCAAACGCCGTGGAAATCCTCCATTGAAGAAACGAGCAGTGAAAAAGCTGCGGTGTATAAAACCCGCTATGAATATGGCGTAGAAAAAGACAAAGCAACCTGCATGGGCTCTTATGTTTTTTTATGGGGGCAAAAACAGGAACGTACTCCTACATGGTATGGTTTATTCACCGAGGCCGGCGAAGAATCTGAAGTGATTAATGTGATTGAATATTTATGGACGGGCAGCTGGCCTGCCAACAAAGCGCCACACATCTATTCTTTACAGTTAAACAAACAAAAAGCAACAGATAATATTTATTTAAAACCAGGGGTTTCCTTACTTGTTGCAGCAACGGTAACAGACCCGGAAAATGATAAACTTATTTACAGATGGGAAATATTACCTGAGCCTGTAAACCTAAGCCAGGGAGGTGATCATGAAGACAGTCCTTCACCCGTAAAAAATGCATTTACTAACAACCGAAGCAATGGCACAGTAACAATGCGTGCACCATTAAAAGCAGGTGCGTACAGGGTATTTGTTTATGCTACAGATGGCCATAACAACGTAGCCACAGCAAACATTCCATTTTATATTAAAGGAGAATGATGAAACAATCATTTCACAAAATGTAATTGCGTTTTAAAACTGAAGTATATCTACATCTATTTCGGCTATAGATTTGCAACCGGCCAAACCCATTGTCAAATCAAAATCTGCCAATAGATTTTGTATCACTTCTCTCACGCCATTTTCCCCATCAATAGTGAGCCCGTAAACATAAGGCCTGCCTAAACAAACCGCTGTGGCACCAAGCGCCAGAGCTTTAAACATATCTGCACCGCCACGGATACCGCTATCCATAATAACGGGAACACTACCTTTTACTGCAGCTACAATGCCCGGTAATGCATCAATAGCACTTACCGATCCATCAACCTGTCTGCCGCCGTGGTTAGATACTACAATACCATCAATACCGTGTTGGACTGCAAGCTTTGCATCTTCAGAGTGTAAGATTCCTTTAAGCAATATGGGAAGTTTTGTTTGCTGCCGCAAGAATTGTAAATCATCCCATGTAATCGCCGGGTTTGAATAAATACCTGTGAATTTTTTTACTGCTTTTAGGGGCTTAACGGATGATAATTTAGAAAAGAAATTGTTGCCCGGATAAGCATTTACCATTTTTATAAAACCCGTTATTGCAGACAGAGATACAGAAAGTTTAGCCGTATTTGTGGCGGAAGGTTCTTCCATCAATTGTTGAAATACAGGATCAGATGTATATTGCGCAATACCTTTTCCTTCAAGAAAAGGAAGATAGGCAGCATCAAGATCTTGTGTTCTCCAACCAAGTAAGCTGGTATCCAACGTTACCACAATGGCGGAGCAGCCGCATTGCTCTGCACGTTTTACAAGGCTCGCAACCAGGTCGTTTGATTTACTCCAGTATAACTGAAACCACCGCTCCCCATCTCCCATAGCGACAGCAACAGCTTCCATTGGTTTGCTTGCCTGGTTGCTGAATATATAAGGAACATTTTCTAATGCAGCGGCCTTTCCTACTGCAATGTCTGCCTGCTTGTGCACCATTTCCAGCACACCCACAGGCGATAAAATTAATGGCGATGAAAACTTTTTTCCAAAGAGTTCAATACTCATATCTCGTATACTTACATTGCGCAGCATACGGGGCACAATGTGGTATTTTTCAAAAGAGGTTCTGTTATTTGTAACGCTGCTTTGTAACCCTGCACCGCCTGCTATGTATGCAGCAGCCTTCTTGCTCATTTGGGTTATAGCCTTTTGTTCAAGCTTAGCTGCATCAACGGGAATCTTTGAATGTTTACCCGCAAAACCGTTCACATAAATGGCCGTTTGGCGTTCCGATCTGTTTGGTAAACGGTTGGTCATTTTTTTATGCTTTTCAAAAAATTTAATACTTTAAATTGTAAGTTTAAATATCGGATTTGATCATTACAAAGTTGCCCACTAAGAATATACCCGTTGCCTATATATTAAGTATTAATATTTTTAAATCAGAAAACACTACAAGCTTAAAAGTTTTGCCTTTTGCGCATTAAATTCATCTTGAGTAAGTATCCCATCATCTAACAGTTGCTTTAATTTTTTTAGTTCGTCGGCCACACTTATCTGGCTTGTATTTTTAGAAACATTTGCTCCTGCGGCAATAGCATTAGCAATTAGTTCTGTTTGGTTGCGTGGGCTTGTTGCTAAAATTCTTTCAGAGCAAATCTCCTTTATTTCCTGCGCTTCACTTTTTGTAAAACCATGGCCAACGATCTCTTCGCCACCCACTACAAATGTGATGGTGGAGTATCCAATCATGGGTGTATCAATATTTACACCTTCTATTTGCTGGTAAACAATATGCCTTGATTTACCGCTAAAAAATCCCGGAATTTTCAACATAATTTCTGTTTCCAAAATATGTATTTCTGCCGGAAATAACGTGTTGCCCTCAGATACCCTAGAGGCTTGATATATTTTTTCTTCCATAAGTACTACAATGTAACTATTAAAACTTTTATGAGCTTTTTATGAGCAACATAATTTTTAAGCAGCTTTTAAATAACTATTAAGAAATTTCATTTGAACTGCTGCCTTTACAATTCCATAGTGCCTCACTACCCTTTATCCATAGAAAGTATAGCCTTTAAAAGCACATTAGCGCCGTTGCCCATATCTGTCGGTTTAGAAAATTCTTTGAAAGAATGGCTGATACCACCAACACTCGGAATAAAGATCATTGCCACAGGCGCAATCCTTGCAATTTCCTGAGAATCGTGACCTGCACCGCTTTGCATAAATTTAGTACTTAACCCCAGGTCCTTCGCAGCGGTGCTGATGATTTGTTGTAATTTCTTATCTGTAAGTGCCGGCTTAGATTCGTTTGCCTGCCTGTTAAAACTGATACTGGTTTGGCTTGCTTTGGCAATTGCAGCAGCCCGTTTTTCAATCTCCCTGAAAAGCATTTCAATTTTATCTGCAGATAAATCCCGTAATTCCAATCCTAATACTACTTTACCCGGAATAACATTGTAAGCATTGGGCGTTTCGGCAATCTTTCCAATGGTTCCCACCTGGTTTCCTTTTACAGCAGTTACAACTTCATTTACGGCTATTATAAATTTGGATGAAGCCAGCAAAGCATCTTTGCGCATATTCATAGGTGTTGTACCGGCATGGTTGGCAAACCCCTCTACAGTTACTTCCCAATGCGCAATTCCTACAATGCCCTCTACCACACCAATCTGTACATTTTCTTTTTCTAAAATTCCACCTTGTTCTATGTGCAGTTCAAACCATGCATGTATATCGCCTTTTTTTCTCACGCTGGATTGTATGTTGTCGGGGTCACCACCAATGGCTTTTATGCCTTCGGCCATCGTTAAGCCGCTTTGGCTTTTTTGTTGCAAACCCTCTTTTGATAGCCCGCCCGCCATTGCCATACTACCAATTGTGCCGCCTTCTTCGTTGGAAAAAATAATTACTTCCAGCGGATGCTCGGTGACTAGATTATTTTCGTTCAATATCTCTACAACTTCCAATGCGCTTATGGAGCCCAAAGGCCCATCGTAGTTTCCACCATCGGGCACCATATCTATGTGCGAGCCAAAAGCTATTGGTTTGAGTAATGGGTTTTTCCCCTTTCGTTTTCCAATAATATTTCCTGCTGCATCTATTGCTGTTTCAAGCTTAGCCTTTTTCATCTGCTCTATAAACCAGGCCCTTGCTTCTATATCGCCTTTGGTAAAAGCAACTCTGTAGCCATGGCCTTTCTCGTCTTTGCCAAATTTTGACAATTCTAATATGCGGTTTACTATCCGTTCTTCGTTTACTTTTAAATTATTGAAACCCATTACAGGTTTACTTTTTGAAGCCATTATCCCAAAGGCACTTACACCCAAAGCTGTTAAGCCGGTGTTTTTTATAAAGTTTCTTCTTTTCATAGTTTTTTATTTTGCAGTCTGAATGTACTAAACGTAATCAATCAGGGGTAAATATTCATGTAGATGTTTTAAGACATACTACTTTTTTATTTTGCTTTCTTCATCTGCAACATGTTGTAAGTAATAGCAGTAAACTATTTGTCCTTTTCGTATACTTGATGTTCTAAAAAATTCATTAGAAGCATGCCATTTTTCGTCGGCCTGCAAAAACCCAAGTGAGTATGCATACACTCCTAAAATTTCTTTGAAAGACAGCATTGCTCCTCCAGTGCCGCCGGTACTTATTTTTAAAGGTTGTTTGCCATATATTTTTGATAAAGAAGATGCTATATAATTAAAAGCTTTTGTATCAGAAGGCGTTGTCATTGGGCTCGCATAACCGGGTTTAAATTTATAAGAAACAGTGGCACCAACTGGACAGTATTTGTTAATGTGCTTTCTAATCAAATCAATAATTTCATCACCATTTTGGTTGTTTACGAGGCGGCATGTAATTCTTGCCATTGCATTACCGGGTATAATGTTTGAATGCCCTTCTGCTGCAGTATATCCTCCCTGCATGCCTATAATTTCCAGCGTAGGCCTGTACCAAACTCTTTCAAGAGGTGAGAACGTAGGGTCGCCTACTTCTCCTGTTGTGCCTAATATCTTCATATCATCCGCAGGGTTATAAGGAACCCTTTTAATGGTTTCTTTTTGCTGTGGCGTTATGGGCAATACTTTATCGTAAAAACCTTCCACAGCTACATTGCCCTGTTTGTCATACAGCGAACTTATAATCTGAGACATAGCCACAACTGCATTCGGCGTTTTTCCACCAAACTGTCCGCTATGTGCATCGGTATTAGCTGTTTTTACATTAAACTGCAGCTGTACAGATCCCCGTGAACTTAAATTAATAGAAGGAATGCTATCACTAAATTGAGCATCATCACCTGTTACAGCAAAATCTGTGTGCAATAGTTCTTTGTTCTTTTCTAAAAAACTTTTAAAGTTTGGACTACCGATTTCTTCCTCACCTTCAAACAAAAATTTTACGTTGACCGGTAATTTACCTGCTGTTTTCAACATCGATTCTACTGCCCAAATACCTATCATTACACCGCTCTTATCGTCACTGCTACCACGCCCAAATATTTTTCCATTCTTTATAATTGGAGAAAACGGAGGGTTATCCCATTCAGATTCTTTTACAGGCTGCACATCGTAATGAGCATAAATTAAAACGGTAGGTTTTGCCGGGTGCTTTGTCCCAACTGCCATACACTACAGGGTTACCGGCTGTGGGTAATAATTGCGCAGTCGTTACACCTATAGATTTTAATTTGTTTACAATCCAGTTAGCCGCTCTTTCTACCTCAGGTTTATTTGATGGCAGAGAAGAAATACTTGGTATAGAAATCAACTCAACAAACTCTTTTAAATGTGCATCAGTATTGTCATCTATATATTTTTCATACAAAGGGAGAGATGAATTTACTTTCTCATTTTTGGAAGTTTTGGCATTGCTAAGTTGAGCTGTTGAGGTAGTATGAAAGAATAA
>JANLVW010000664.1:0-1735 GCA_031364205.1 Ferruginibacter sp. | reverse complement strand
TAGTTATGCCATTATTTTTATTCCAATAAAGCAGCACAGAATCAGGGCAGTTGAAACCCACATGAATATTAGGTCGGGCACTGATAGTAAAAGTATCGCTCACGAAATGGGTTACTCCAATATTCATTCGCAGCAATGCTGTTGTGTTTGTATCAGGCGCAATCCACTTTGTATAACCTGCAGAGAGATTTACACTGGTAGGAATGGGCAACCATGTGATTCCCTTATCTACCGAATAATCCATACTTGTGGGGCTGTTGCCGAAGCTACTGCCCCAGCGTAAAAGATTGTAAGTTGCCGGAAAAATATTATCTGCGGCTGCGGGAAAATGCCAGAAAAAAGTATTGGCAGTATCAAACTGATAAGCAATGGAAAAAGGTTGTGCCTGGCCCTGCACGGAAAAGCCAGAAACATTGATTGTGTAATTACCCGCAGTTGGATCATCAATGGTAACCTGTTCAATATTATTAAGGCTGTCTCGTTTTCTTACCGGTAATAAATTTAAAGAATCTAAGTTCGGAAAACTATTTAAAACCCATGGTAGAAAAACCTGTGAAGCTGGCGAGGTTACACGAACATCCAGATCATTTTTTAAAGCAGTAAATGCATTTGCGGCAGCAGGCAAATCATTCCATACCAGCGTAATTTTAAGCTTTTTAATATTCAGCGGAATGGGGAGCGTAAAATTCTGCATACTGCCGTTTGAAACACTGCCGGTAAAATATTGCTGCATATTTATTTCCTGTGCAGCCCGGTAAGCATTAAGGCTACCGAAGCCGGATTTAAAATCAATTCCAGTTGCGGCGATATCATCACAACTATTCAACAGCACTGCTTTTATAAGTGAAGAAGGCGGTAGTGCTCCTGCATTATTATTTTTGTAAGCCTCCTGTAAAATGATGGCAGTACCGGAAACCAGTGCCGCAGCACCGGAACTACCATCCTGTCCATACGCTACCATTTCGGGTTTTATACGGCCATCATAGGCAGGACCTTTAGAACTTAAATCCGCTACATTATAAAAAGAATCTATTGCCCCTACGGTTATAATATTTTTTGCCATTTTAAAACTACCCGTAAGGTTAGCAACTTTAAGAATGCCTGCATACCTGCCAATTGTAGTTGTTGTAGTGCCTGAGTTGCCCGCAGAAAAAACAAGTAAAAGTTTATCGTTGGCAAGCGCAGCAGCATCATAGGCAGTAGCATCTGCACCGTAAAAATTCTCTATGCCCACACCGTATGAATGGTTTTGTACAGAGATATTGTACTGCTGATAATTACCTGCCGGATCAGGCAATAAATTACTGAAAGATGATGAGGTAATACCTGCGCCATCTGCTACGCCACGGCCGAGATACCAACTGTTGCCGGCTCCGGCAGCCATCGTGGCCATAATGGTTGTATGCGGATCTGTAACGTCAGACACCAAAGGATTTGAAATATATCTGCCCGCAAAATCAATATCTGTTGTATCAGGTTTGTTTTCTTTTATAGAAATTACGAGTCCGTTACCGGAGAGGGCAGGAAGTTTACTGTGCAGCAAATTGATTTTATTGGTGCTAAGGTCCAGGCTGTTTATCTGTAACTCCTGCCGGGGATGTGTATTGTAGCTGCTTATGTAATTTATGGTCGATATTTCTATTAATCCCTTGAGATCCTTTAGTGTGTTTATTTTAACTGTGTAGGTATTTAATGCAGTAGTTTTTGCAGCGGCAATATTGTTTGCCGCAGTCCA
>JANLVW010000658.1:0-6282 GCA_031364205.1 Ferruginibacter sp. | reverse complement strand
GTCCAGTAACCACCATATTGGTAACTGATAACATTGTATTTGCTTATAGCATCAGGAATTATTTCTTTACCAAAATCTGTAGCATCTTTTTTTTCTGTCTCAAGCAAATCAAACAACACTTTTTTAGAGAATATATAAATACCCATTGATGCAAGATAATTGCGCTGCATTACCTGCATATCTGTGCCGGTGTCACTAAGCCATGCAGGTAAAAGTTCTGCCGAAGGTTTTTCTATGAAAGAGGTTATATGGTGCGTTTCATTTGCTTTTAATATACCGAATTCTGTGGCCTCTCTTTCACTTACAGGAATAGTGGCTATCGTAATATCTGCACCCGCATTTTGATGGTTGTCTATCATTTCTGCAAAGTCCATTTGGTACAACTGGTCACCGCTTAAAATAAGGACATATTCAAAATCATTTTTTTCAATATGTTTTAATGATTGCCTTACTGCATCTGCTGTTCCCTGAAACCAACTAAGGCTATCCGGGGTTTGCTCTGCAGCCAGAATATCTACAAAGCCGCTACTAAAACCACTAAACTGATAAGTGTTCTTAATGTGCTTGTTTAGCGATGCTGAATTGTATTGTGTAAGCACAAACATGCGGTTAATATTGCTGTTTATGCAGTTAGAAATTGGGATATCTACCAATCTGTATTTTCCTGCAATAGGCACGGCAGGCTTACTTCTTGTTGCTGTAAGCGGATAAAGCCTGGAGCCTGCACCACCACCTAAAATTACTGCTACTACTTGTTTGCTAGTCATGGTTTTATTTATTTTGAATCGAATTGTAAAGGTTAATATATTGTTGTGCACTTGCTGTCCAGCTGTTGTCAATCTCCATCATCGTTTTTCTTATTACTTTCATCTTTTTTTTATTTTGAAAAAGCTCAAGTGCACGCTGTATAGAAATATCAATATCAACTAATGAAGCATAATCAAAACATAAACCGTAACCGTTTTCTTCGTCAATATCTTTTACAGTATCTTTCAATCCGCCTGTTCTTCTCACTATAGTTACAGTACCATAACGCATAGCATACAACTGGTTTAATCCACAGGGCTCTACCCTGCTCGGCATCAGTAAAAAATCTGCGCCGGCGTACATCAGATGACTTAATTTTTCATTGTAGGTTATTTGAGAATTGTAATAACCAACAAATTTATTTTGCAAAACCATCAGTTCGTTTTCAATTACCGGATCACCACTTCCCAAGATTAGAAAATTTAATTTTCCCTGATATAAATTCAAAGCATTGTTTATGGCATCGGGCAAAAGGTCAGCAGCTTTGTCCTGAACTAGCCTGCCGATAAAAACAAATAACGGAAGGGTTTTATCCAATTCAAAATCATCACAAAGTTTTTTCTTATTTAGCGCTTTACCCTCAGTAAAATCTTTCAGAGAAAAATTATCACTGATAAACGTATCCGTGAGGGGATTCCAAACTTTATAGTCTATACCATTTATAATACCCGTGCATTTAAAACTTTCAGCTTTAAACAAATTTTCCAGGCCATTGGCATCGTCCATTAACTCCAGCATATAACCTGGGCTTACAGTATTTACTGCATCAGCACTTTTAACACCACAGGCAAGGGGATTCAAAAGGTTACGCCAGTCAAGCATACCCCATTTCCACGTATTCCATGCAGGTAAGTATGCAGCTTTTTCCCATGCCATCCAGCCCTGGTATTGGGCATTGTGTATAGTAAGTATGGTTGGTATATTTTTTAAATTTCCATAAGCAAAACATTCGTGCATCATAAATGGAATGAGAGCTGCATGGTGATCGTGCACATGAACAACATCCGGCAAATGTTCCCATTTATTTAACCATTCCAAAACCGAAATCTGAAAAGCCACAAATCTTTCTGTATCGTCATCATAACCGTAAACTTTTTCTCTATCCAGCAAGCCATTTATATCTACACAATATAAATCAAACCCAAGCTTATTTTCTTTTTCTTTGATGATTGTATAATCAAAGTTCATTTTTTCCATAGAAAAGTTTCCTTTGTGTACCACCTCCCATTCATTTTCATACAAAAATTTTGTGCGGTACATTGGCATTACAACTTTTGCAACGTGCCCCTCTGTTTGAAGGTATTTCGGTAGTGCACCAACAACATCAGCGAGTCCACCAACTTTAGCCATTGGGTAACACTCAGCACTTACATGAATAATTTCCATATTGCAGTTAAATATTTAGAATGAATTTATGAAGTAAAATCTGAATAAACTCCCAAGCATTATCAAATTTTTTTTTAATATTTTTTAATAAAAGTTATGGGTTAAAAAAAAGATCATCAAATTTTCAGTATTAAATTATTTTTTCGTTAATAAATTTTTACACTATTTTGAGACTCAAACCAACCAATTATGATAGCAACGATTGATGTTAAATTAAGTTCTTCTGCCGAAGGGAAATTAATACCTACCAATTATGGTGCACTGGGTACATTAGTAACGGTATTTTTCTTTTGGGGTTTTATTGCCGCAGGCAATAGTGTGTTTATACCTTTTTGTAAACATAAATTTAATTTAGATCAGTTTCAAAGCCAGTTAGTTGATACCGCATTTTACTTTGCTTATTTTATTGGAGCCCTTACGCTGTTTGCTGTGGGTGCTATGAAGGGCAATGACCCTGTAGCAAAATGGGGCTATAAAAAAGGTATTATTTACGGTTTACTTTTTTCCGCACTAGGGGCTGTAGTCATGATTATAGCAGTAAATCTTGGTACATTCCCCGGTATGCTTGCGGGCTTATTTGTGGTAGCGCTCGGGTTTTCGTTACAACAAACAGCTGCGCAGCCCTTTGCAATTACCTTGGGCGATCCAAGCACGGGAACAAGCCGGGTAACATTGGGAGGAGCCATCAATTCTTTCGGTACTACTATAGGTCCGCTAGTTGTTGGTATAGCATTGTTTGGCACCACTGCTGCTATTACTGATGAAAAAATTGCCACTTTAAGTTTGGGGAAAGTGATTTTATTATATAGTTGTGTAGGCGCTCTATTCGTTGCGGCGGCGGCTTTGTTTTATTTTTCCAAAAAAGTACCTGCAGGTGTAACTGTTGAAAAAACAGAACATGCTAATAAAGCGCTATATACATTACTTATTATGACTGGACTATTAGCGGTGATGTTTGTTCCAATTTTTAGCAGTTACATGGGGATATCAGATTCTATTTCAGATTCAGAAAAACACGCACAAGAGGCTTACCGCTTAAAATGGTTACTTGGCGCATTTGCAGTAATTGTTTTAGGACTTGTATACTCAAATGTTTCAGCTAAAAAAAATTCAAATGGATGGGGGGCGATGAAATATCCACAACTGTTGTTAGGCATGCTCGGAATATTCTTTTATGTAGGGGTTGAAGTGACAGTTGGAAGTAATCTTACTGAACTACTAAAGCACGATGGATTTGGAAATTTATCGTCATCAGAAGCGACACCTTATGTAGCTATGTATTGGGGCAGTTTAATGATTGGCAGATGGGCATTTGCGGTAAGCGCATTTAACCTAGGTAAGCAAAAAACAATTATTCTACAGTTTATCGTTCCGTTCGTTGCCTTCGGAGTTTTAATTTTAGTGAATAGAGCTTTTGGATATGATATGCAAAAGTTGTATTGGTATGTTGTATGTGTTGTTATTCAAATTGCAGCATTTTTTGTAAGTAAAAATAAACCTGCAAAAACGTTGTTAATTTTTTCTTTACTGGGCGTAACAGCCATGGTGATTGGGACACAAACTACCGGTACAGTAGCTATTTACGCATTTCTAAGTGGTGGTTTGTTTTGTTCTATTATGTGGCCCTGTATTTTTAGTTTGTCAGTAGCCGGTTTAGGAAAGTATACAACACAAGGTTCAGCTTTCTTAATTATGATGATTTTAGGTGGTGGCATCATCCCGCCAATACAAGGTAAATTCGCTGATTTTTTACAGGCCGGCTCTACCATTGATGGATATGGTATTCATACATCTTACTGGATAGCTGCAGCCTGTTATGCATATCTGGCATTTTTTGCATTTGTGGTAAAAGGTATTCTGGGTAAACAAGGTATAAATTATGACGTGTCTAGCGATGCAGTAGGACACTAAATATGATACAAACCGAAAATAAAAAAGACCGAATACACCCTGATCTTAAAAAAATTAAACGAATGCTGGATATATCAAACGATCATGCCATAGGAATCGATATTGGTGGTACAAATACCAAGTACGGAATTGTAAACCACCGTGGACAAATAGTATTTGAAGGTTCAATAAGAACAGATTCGTATCCCATTATAAGCGATTTTATTAATGCGCTCTACGAAAAACTTCAACCCGAAATAGAAAGGCTAAAAGGTATACACATTGTGGGAATCGGTATGGGTGCACCCAACGGAAATTTTTATACCGGTACAATTGACTATGCTCCAAATTTGCACTGGAAAGGAATTATTCCTTTGGCAGATCTAATGACAGAGAAATTTAACCTGACTGCAAAATTAACGAACGATGCAAATGCTGCTGCCGTTGGCGAAATGATGTACGGGGCAGCAAGAGGAATGAAAGATTTTATAATGATTACTTTAGGGACAGGTGTTGGTAGTGGAATTTTTGCTAATGGAGAATTAATTCTCGGTCATGATGGGTTTGCAGGAGAACTTGGGCATACTATAGTTGTACCCGGAGGAAGAGTACATCCCAACACGGGTTCCTTGGGTTCGCTGGAAAGTTATGCAAGTGCAACAGGTGTTACCATAACTGCCATAGAATACATGACCGGTACCGACGAGCCAAGTGTTTTGAGAGAAATTCCCCAAACAGAACTTAACAGTAAAATGGTTTTTGATGCGGCTTTAGCAGGCGATTCTCTTGCCAAAAAAGTATTTAAAAGCACAGGGGATATTTTAGGGATGGCCTTGGCAAATTTTGTAATGTTTTCTTCCCCCCAGGCAATAATTTTATTCGGCGGGCTTACAAAAGCGGGAGATATTTTAATGAAGCCTGTAAAGGATAGTATGGAAAGAAATCTTTTACCCATTTTCCAAAATAAAGTGCAGCTTATTTTTAGCGAATTAAAAGAAAGTGATGCTGCAATATTAGGTGCAAGTGCACTGGTGTGGGGATAAAAATCTTTTCAAAAATGTTGCTTTGGATGCAACTTTTTATATGGAACAATTCTTTTTCTACCTGCATAATTCGAATGGCGCACTTAAAATTTATGGTTCGAATGTTGATAGCTTATAATAAAAAATCATGAGTAAAGTTTGGTTAATAACAGGTTGCTCTACCGGCTTTGGTAGAGAATTGGCAAAATATGTTTTGGAAAGCGGCAACAAAGCGGCTGTTACTGCAAGAAAGCCCGAAGATATACAGGATATTGTTGAGGGTAATAAAGAAAATGCCATTGCATTAAAATTAGATGTTACAAAAGAAGATGAAATTAAAGCTGCAGTTGCTGATACTATCGCCAAATTTGGTAAAATAGATGTTTTGGTAAATAATGCGGGTATCGGATACTTTGGAGCAATAGAAGAAAGTGAAGAAGATGCGGTAAGAAAAATGTTTGAAATAAATGTATTTGGTCTTGCAAAAATGACGCAGGAAGTTTTGCCACAAATGCGCAAACAAAAAAGTGGTCATATTGTAAATGTTGCATCAATTGGTGGGTTGCGTTCTTTTCCTGGTGTAGGTTTTTACAATGCTACCAAATATGCGGTTGATGGTTTATCGGAAGCATTAGCAAAAGAAACTGCACATCTTGGAATAAAAGTTACAATTGTTTGTCCAAGTGGTTTCCGCACAGATTGGGCAGGTCGTTCAGCGGAAGACAGTCCGATAAAAATTGATGATTACGCTACAACTGCGGGCCAGAACAAATCAAATATAAGAGGCTATAGCGGTAACCAACCCGGTGATCCTGCACGTGCTGCAAAAGCAATTGTAAAAGCTGTAGATTCAGAACATCCACCTTTGCGTTTATTGCTTGGAGTTGCAGCACTTACCGGCGCAAGAGCTAAATTGGAAGAATTAAAAAAAGATTTTGATAATTGGGAAGAAACGACCGTTGGTGCAGATTTTCCAAAAGAAGCTTCATACAATGCCGGTTAAGAACGGCATTTTTTATTTTCATTTTATTAATCTTTTTATAAAATCAAAATTTTAGTAATACAATTATAAATATTGTAGTAATTTCAAATTCTAACTCTACAATTTCAAATCATAGAATATATTATAACCAATATCTTTCCTAAAAAATATTTTGCAAAATATTTAAATTTTGTC
>JANLVW010000654.1:0-4258 GCA_031364205.1 Ferruginibacter sp. | reverse complement strand
GAACCGTAGAAGGTAGGGAAATTAAGTTGCTCTTCTGTAGCATCTAGATTAAAGAATAATTCAAAAACTGCATCGTGCACTTCATCAGGACGGCAGTTTGGTTTATCTACTTTGTTGATAACTACAATAGGCTTTAACCCTAAGGCCAATGCTTTTTGTAATACAAAACGGGTTTGCGGCATTGGTCCTTCAAAAGCATCTACCAACAATACAACACCATCAGCCATTTTAAGTACACGCTCCACTTCTCCACCAAAGTCACTGTGACCGGGTGTATCGATAACATTTATTTTGTAACCTTCATAAACAACGGCAGCGTTTTTACTGAAAATAGTAATACCACGCTCTCTTTCAAGGTCGTTGCTATCCATTATTAAATCTCCGGTCTCCTGATTATCCCTAAATACTTTTGTAGAGTGAAGAATTTTATCAACCAAGGTTGTTTTACCGTGATCTACGTGTGCAATAATTGCGATGTTGCGAATATTCATTGAATTTATTTATTAGTACCGATATTAGGCAGCACTGTTTTTAAGTGTGCAAAAGTACGATATTTATGGCAGATGGCAAGGCAAATATGTAACAGTCACATTGTTATAATGTTAAATGTTTAATTGTAAAAAGTTCTCTTTAAGATTGAAAAGAACCCTGTTACATACCATTCTTAATTTTGTTTTTTAAAGTTACATAATCCAGAAAATAAATAACCCTGAGGGAAAAACTTGTAAACTGATTGCCGGAAATTACATCCTCCGCATTTTTAAAATAATTTTTCTGGAAGGTTCGGCTAAAATTTTGTCCAATATTTTTCCATGCAAGTGTAATAAAACTGCCCTGAGAAAATTGCCAGTTGTACAACATATCTACAGCTAAATAATTGAAATTCTGATTTACATTTTTTGTAAACGGGTTATCAGGCGAGTTTAAATTTCCATTCAAGTCGAGCTGATAAAATTGTAGCGGATTAACTTTTGCAAATGAATGCCTGGCTCTAAAAGAAAGCCCCATTTTATTATTAAAATTATATTTAAGATTTATTACATTTTCTACATTGTTTATGTTTCTACGTGAAAAAATTATGGTATCATTTGCTACGTTTCCGGTATAAATTGTATTTGCCCAGCCGGATTCGTTTTTATTGTTTTCTACTTCAATAGACTCTTCTATGGAAAATTTACTGTTGAAACGTATTTTACCACCCAGCCCATAATTAAAAGAACTGCGTTTAAATATGCCTCCAAATCTTCTTGATGCGCTTGCATTCCAGGATATTTTTTTAGCGTTATTACTTTGCAAATAGGTATAAAATCCACTTCTTCCTTTATTCTTAAAAAACCTACCAAAATCTCTTGGTTCGTAAAAATCATTGTCTGCAAAACGATAATTCATTCCAAAACCAACCTGCCAAAGTTTTTTTGTTTGAGCATTAAAATTATAATTTACTCTCCCTGTCTGGTACATTAATTCTTTTCTCTTTAAAAAATCAATTGGCGTTACCAAACGACTGTAACCTCCATTAACGTTCATGTTAATACTGTTATACCAGCCTTTTGGCTTGTTCCAGTTATACCCAGCATAACCATTATGATCCAGCGCATTGTTATTTGTAAAATAACCCAAATCGCTTTTATTAAACTTTGCATTTGTCAGTTCCTGATTTATACCAAAATTAAATCTGCCACTTGTTTTACCAAAAGAAAGACTGTGTGAATAACCTGTTGTTATTTTTCTGTTAGTTTCAACAATATTGCTGATGCTTACCTGACCACCTACATTCCATGTATTGGTTTTATCGTTAAGATTAAAAAGCGCTGCTGCCACATCTGCATCATAATCTTTGCCGCTGCGCAATACACTTGTATTTATAAAAGATATGCTGCTGTTGTGTTTCAGCGTTTGATCCAACACAAATACATTATAATTTGTGAGCGGGTCAGTTTCAAATTTCCTTGTATTGTTATTGGCATCTTCCACAATTGCATACTGCGGCTTTGTAATAGAATTTAAAAAACCTACCCCCAACCCTTTTTGTGTTCGTCCACTTATTTTAGTAGCATTTATGAGCTTGCTTTGCCCCGGGTTTTTTATCACTTTTTCTGTTGAATCAGCATTTCTGTAAGCATCATAAAAATGAATTGGTTGTCCCCCAATTCTTCTGCTGTAAAAAAGATCTCCTTTATTAAACAGCTCCGTTCCTTCTGTAAAAAAAGCACGGTTTTCTGAAAAGCGTTGTTCAAAAGGTGTAAGGTTTAATGTAAGGTTATCAGTCTGCACTTGGCCAAAATCAGGTATTAAAGTCATATCTAAAGTAAAGGCCTGGTTAATGCCATACTTTACATCCACACCACCATTCACCTGCACTTCAGATTTTTTTTCGTTTACCCCTGCATTCCCATTTATATTGTTATAAGTGGAAAAGTACGGTGAAAGCTGCAACCTTAAGGGAGGTTTAATATTTTCAAAACCTTTAATACTTCCTTCCTGCGTAAGAAAACCGTTTACAATAGGATCGATAGTTTGCCAAGTTAATTTTTGTCCGCTTTTTTTTCTTTGACGAACAATATTTAAGCCCCAGTCCTGTATGTTCTTTTTGCCAAACCTAATGGCAGAATATGGTATAAACATTTCAAAACTCCAGCCATCATCATAAATTTTAGTAGCGCTTTGCCAGACAGCGTTCCATGCAAAGTCTTCATTATTACCATTGCTGTTGGGCGATACCTTTGCATCAGCCTGTTCATTTAATGGGGAAAGAAAATATTCGAAGCCATTTTGTTTATCGTTGTAAGTATCAAAAACAATTTCTATAAAATCGTTGTTACCAAACCCATCTCTGCCTATAAGTTCAGCAGCAATGCTGTCTTTTGTTTTTTCATGTAAAAAACCTCCAATATAAATACCGTCGTTGTTATAAAGAAAGTAAACTTCTGTTTCATTGCCAGCTCTCTCAGGGGTAAAAGGAGAAGGTTGAAACTCAGTAAATTTATCTGCAATTGCGGCATTTTTCCATGCAATTTCATTAATCACCCCATCAATTTTTATAATTTCAGCAGTTTTTTTTATTACAATATTTTTCCTTTCTGCTATTTTGCTTTGTGCAGAAAAGGAAAAAAATAAAAGTGAAGCCGCAGCAGCAGAAAATAAAAATTTCATTGTGTGAATTTTAGTTTTTACATTTTATTATTTGCTGTAAAAAAATAATGGCAATACGAAACTAAACGTAGATGATGTCACAAAAGTTACCGTTTATCAAAAAAAAATATAATGATGATTTTTTAACAAAAAAATAGGGGAAACTTTTAATTTAAAATAATTTTATTTTCTAGTAGGTTTACAAAAGATAATTAGGATTTACAATTAATTCCCTTGGAATGATTTAATTAAGACATATATATATCTTCAATAAAAGTAGCTTCTAACAATGTATCCTTGTCTCTGGATAATTATAATGGGTTACAAACAGTTTGTCTCTTTTTATGTGATAAAAACTTTTAGGCCTACCAAATCATATTCGTGAAGGCTACCGTAAGCAATTGGTC
This sequence comes from Ferruginibacter sp., assembly GCA_031364205.1. Classification (GTDB taxonomy): domain Bacteria; phylum Bacteroidota; class Bacteroidia; order Chitinophagales; family Chitinophagaceae; genus Ferruginibacter. The sequence goes on along the minus strand of JANLVW010000654.1, from coordinate 719 downwards.
TTTTCGATTTTTTAAAAAAGAATAATCTAATTGGGGTTGTACTATTTCAATTATGCAAGAGTTGTTGGAGCCAATATCCACCAGAATATTTAATTCGATTTTCTTAACGTGCCCATCACATAAAATATATTATTGATCATACCCTAAATCCTTCCATATATCAATTTAATATGAGCATAAATTAATTTTTAAAAAAATTTTTTTATTAGCAATTAAGAAAATTAAATCTTTCAAAAATTAGCTCGCAGCTTGCTCATGCAAATAATCTTTGCGTTTTAATTCGAAGTTTTTACCGAGGTATAATCTGCGTACCTGTTCATCTCCGGCAAGTTCTTCTGCCGTCCCATGTTTAAAAATACTACCATCAATTAATAAATATGCACGATCGCAAATCGAGAGTGTTTCGTTTACATTATGATCGGTTATGAGAATGCCGATATTTTTATATTTAAGCTTTGCAATTATTTCCTGAATATCTTCCACGGCTATCGGATCTACACCGGCAAAGGGTTCATCCAACAAAATAAATTTAGGATCTACAGCCAATGCTCTGGCTATTTCTGTTCTTCTTCTTTCGCCACCGCTCAATGTATCCCCATTATTTTTTCGTACATGTTGCAGGCGAAATTCTTCCAGCAAGGATTCCAGTTTTAATTTTTGTTCAGTTTTTTTAAGTTTGGTCATTTCAAGCACCGCCATTATATTTTCTTCAACACTTA
>JANLVW010000410.1:0-1375 GCA_031364205.1 Ferruginibacter sp. | reverse complement strand
GGCAGAATTGAATTTATGAATGATAAGGGTATGAGCTTATTAGAAATAGATGATATTACTGAAGTAAAAAATAAATTTTGGTGGGAATTGTGGGATCAGGATGATATACCCATGATAAAAAAAGTAGTGTCAAAAGCTTTGGATCAGAAAAAAACACATTTTCAGGCTTCGGCACTCACAGCAAAGGGAAACCTAAAGTGGTGGGATGTAATTGTGTTACCCCTTCGGGTAGAAGGGGGATTTAATAAAATTGAGCGGCTGCTTACCGTATCACGGGATATTACAGATTATAAAAATGCAAACTTGAAAATTGTTGAAAGCGAGCACCGCTATCAACAAATGATTTATAGTTCTCCATATTTAATAGCCATTTTAAAAGGAGAAAATTTTATTATAGAAATTGCAAATGATGCAATTTTGGACTCTTGGGAAAAAGGTAAAAATATAATAGGCAAATCGCTGTTAGCTGTATTACCGGAGATTGTAGAACAGGGGTTTAATATTATATTAAGCAATGTTTTTAAAACAGGTATTACTTTTCAGGCACACGAAATGCCTGTCAATTTATTACGCAAAGGGGTTCTGGAATTAACTTATTACACTTTTGTATACCAGGCGCAAAAAAATGCGGCAGGTATAATTGATGGTATTTCTATCATAGCACACGAAGTAACACCGCAGGTTATAATTAACAAGCAAATTAAAGCAAGTGAACAGCAATTTAGACTTTTGGTGCAGCAGGCACCCGTTGCCATTTGTGTTTTGCGGGGTAGGAATTATGTAATTGAAACTATTAATGAACCGATGGTGCAAATGTGGAATAGAAATATGGCTGATGTAATTAATAAACCCGCATTTGATGTTTTAACTGAGTTAAAAGACCAGGGCTTTAAAGAACTATTGGATAATGTTTTTGACACAGGAGTTCCCTTTATTGCTGAAGAATTACCAATTTCATTATTTAGAAACGGTTCTCTGGAAAATGCTTTTGTAAAATTTGTTTATGAACCACTCAGAGATGCGGATGGAACAATAATAGGCGTAATGGCACCTGCGATAGAAATTACCGAACAGGTGATTACCCGTAAAAAAATTGAAGAAAGTGAAAAGCATTTCAGGCAACTGGCAGATATTATGCCCTCTAAAGTAAGTAATGCAGATGCAGATGGTAATCTTTTGTACTTAAATAAAAAGTGGATTGATTACACAGGGAAAAGTTTTGAGGAATTACAAGGATTGGGTTATTACAATATCATCCATCCTGATGAGCTGGAAGAATTTTCAGCGAAATTTTTGCATGCATCAGAAACTGGTAGCGCATTAAAAATGGAAATGCGTTTTTTAAATAAATACGACGAATATAAATGGCATTTAA
>JANLVW010000637.1:0-2326 GCA_031364205.1 Ferruginibacter sp. | reverse complement strand
TAGTTTCGAAATCTTCTTTTTGTAAATGGTCTTGCTCTGTAAAAACGATTACTTCCTTACTTACCGCTTCCACTGTAACATCGTTACGAGAAATTGTTTTAATACTTTCTTTGGCTGATGCTTTTTGAATTTGTTCATAAGAAATAGTATTGTTATCAAACTTTTTAACTTCCCACAATTCAATGGGTAAGTCTTTAAAATTTATAGCTTCTCTTTGATAAGTAGTGAACATGGGCGAAACGAAAATTACTTTCGATTGTGTCCAATCTACATCTGTCCGTTTTAAACTTTGATTTTGACTTTCATTAAATTCAAGAATGAAGTCTGCTTTGTTGTTAAGCATCAAGGAGAGATATGCATATCCCTGGTCGATAACACTAAATGTTTTATCTCTTTTATATTCAATAATTACAAAAGACTTTGCCTCTCTATCAAAAGCCAAACTGTCAATACGAAAACCGTTTAAAGAAAATTCTGACTTTATAAAATCAAGATACAATAGCGTTTGGAGATTTTGCTCTGTCAATTGTTGAATTTCTCTTTCAAGTTTGAAAGACGTTTCTTTTATGTGTTCTAATTTTTGTCCAATTTTAAATAATGGCATATTGTCTGTAAATAATGTTGTCCGTAAAATTTCATGTATCAACAGGGCTTGGCGTTGTTGGGGGGGGATTGGAAAAACATCAGCCGACAACTGATACCCAATATTGTTTTAATAATTGAAGATAAAGAACTAAAGCTAAATTATTAACGTCAAGTCGAAACTGCTGTTGATAGCGAATTGCAGCTGAAGCTACCAACATCCTGCCTTAATAACGCCAACCCCATGTATCGGTTCGTTGTTCTTTCTTTCAGTCTTAAGATATCAATTTAAACATCATTAAATTTCCTTCACTAGAGCTGTTTTTTTTAAAATTAAATTTCTCCAAAAGTCTTGTTGAACTTTGGTTTTCAGAATTAGTATAGGCTTTTATTGAATTTAGTCCGATACATTGAATTCCAAAGTCAATTACTTTTGAAGTCGCTTCCTGCATTATTCCTTTTCCCTGATATTCGGGTAATAACTCATATCCAATTTCTGCCTTTAAATTGTCGTCCGAAAAATCAAATAAACAGATTGTACCAATCAGTTTGTCAGTACCGTGCAATGTAATTGCCCAATAAATTGAATCATTCTTTTGGATGTTTTTATTAATAGTTTGAATGAAAGCCTTTGCGTCATCATTTGATTTGCTTGGCTTCCTGTCAAGATATTTGTTCACGTTTTCATTTGAACGTAAAACAAATATTTCACTGTCATCACTGCTTGCAAGTTGTCTCAATGTCAGCCTTTCTGTTTTCAAAACCGGAAATGGTTCAAAATTTCTGTCTTTCATTTGAAGCTAATTAAAAATGTTGTCAGTGTCGCTTTACAATGACCACTAACACTTAAATATACTCAACTCAAAATAATTTTACTAAATCTTCTTAGTAATTAAAGTTGATAAAAGTTTTACAACTGAGCCTAGCCCTGATAGAAACGGATATACTTTTGTGAGGAACGAACAAAAGATAGCAGTGAATAGCAGGAAACAGATGTTGAGTTTTTTATTAATGCTGATGCTCCATTATAGACACAAGATATTAGACAAAAGATAGAACACAAAAATAAAATGCATAAAAAAAGACACTAGCAAGAATTGATATTCCTGTATTGTGTCTTTAATCTTTTGTCTTTAATCTAACAGAATCTAGTTCCTTAATGGTTTTCCGGTCTTCAAAATACTCTGAATTCTTTCGAGGGTTTTCTTTTCGCCGGTGAGACTTAAGAAGGCTTCTCTCTCAAGATTTAGGAGGTATTGCTCGCTTACCAAAGTTTGCTCGCTAAGGTCGCCACCGCACATTACGTAAGCTAATTTTTTGGCTACAGTTACATCATGATCGGTGGCGTATTTGCCTTTGTGCATGCCGTTGATACCTGCGTACATGGCGCCCAAACCTGTGCGGCCAAGCACTTTTATATCAGTTCGATGCAAAGGCATTACATAACCATCATTGTATAAATTGATGACGGCTCTTTTTGCATCGGCTATACGGCGACCAATGTTAATGCTTACTTCATCCAAGCCTTTGCGGTAAATGCCATTGTCAAAAGCTTCGAATGCTGAGGTAGAAACTTTAGCCGTAGCTATTTCTAAAAAACGTTTTTGTAGCGTGATGGTTTCGGGTTCGCCTGCATGCATTTCGTCTGCAGCCCGCAACACAAACTCTTTGGTACCGCCACCACCGGGTATTACACCGATACCCACTTCTACCAATCCGGTGTATGTTTCAGCAGCAGCAATCA
>JANLVW010000613.1:0-7239 GCA_031364205.1 Ferruginibacter sp. | reverse complement strand
CATGTTATTTTATTTGTTTAAAAACGAAGTTTATTCAGCCGATAAGGCTAACAATTGTTTAAGATAATCGCCCCAGATAGTAGGGTTTGAATGTGTGCCATGCCCTGAAGTTTTTTCGGTGATGGGCAATAAAATATACCGGCCGTGTTTTTATTTATTAATTTGTGTATACATTACTTTTAGTTCGGGTGGATTTACCTGATCATCTGCAGAATTGATAGCAAATAAAGGTGCCGTTATTTTTTGAAGATGCGGAGAGGGATCATAATTGCGGGAAGCATCTAACTGGTAAATAAAATCGTTTGCATCTAAGGAAGCTGCATATCGATCTTCCATGGATGCCAACATAGAGTCTGCCATGGCACGGGTTGGTGCTTTCGCTTGCCATTGTAAGGGAGCACTTACCATAAAAACGAGGGAAGAAATAGCACCTGCTAATCCCAACTTTGGCTGCTGCAAATAAGCACCACCTTGCCATGCGGGATCCATTTCGATAAGGTTAATTGCCATCTTACGGAGCATGCGGTTTCTTCCGGCAATTTCTACAGGCAAACTGGCCAACGGCATTAATGCATCCATAAAATCTGGATAAGTATAACCCCATTGCCAGGTATGCATACCGCCCATTGATGTGCCCATTACCAATCTTAAATGGCTTATGCCTAAATGCTGGGTAAGTAATAAATAATCTGCCTTCACCATATCGGTATAAGTATATTTTGGGAAAGCCATGAGCAGGCCGTTGCTGGGTTTACTTGATTTTCCATGACCGATACCATCAGGTAAAATGATGAAATATTTGTTGGCATCTAACAAGCCGCCAGATACAAATAAGTTGCCCGCAAATAGATCGCTTAAAAATTGTTGCCCGCTACCTGTGGTTCCATGCATTATTAAAACTGCATTATCTACCACTCCATTTTTATTTTGGTGTGGTTTACCTATTGATGCATAATGAATATTTAATTGCGGTAATTTTTCCTTGGTTTCAAATTCAAAATTGGAAAGAATATAATCGCCGTCTACAGGTGTTGGAAATTTTTGCTGAGCTTTTGTCTGCATAAAGAAAAAAAGACAAAATACACATAAAAAAGAGTAAGTAGCTTTTAGCATTTGGTATAAAAGTATTTGGATGGACTAAGTTAATAAAAAGTTTGAAAGCAAATCACAACGCTGTCGTATTGAGTAGTATTTGATCTTCGATTAGATCTTGAGCAAAGGCTACACAATATCCACACATTCAGCCGCCTCCTTAGCCTTTTCACGCAAAACATCCATATCAGCACCCACATCGTCATACGCTAAAGCAACTCCCATTCTGCGGTACGGCCTTGTGGTGGGCTTGCCAAAAATACGCACATCAGTGTTGGCTTGTGTTAATGCATTTTCAATACCTGTAATGGAAAAATTATCAGCTGTTTTATCGGCCAATATTACTGCACTTGCTCCTGCCTTTTCTAACTGGATAGAAGAAATGGGAATACCTAATATAGCCCTTGCATGTAACTCAAACTGAGATAAATTTTGTGTGCCTGCCAATGTTACCATTCCTGTGTCGTGTGGGCGTGGGCTTAGTTCAGAAAAATACACACCTTTACTGGTGAGGAAAAATTCAACCCCCCAAATTCCTGCACCTGTAAGCGCAGCGGTTACTTTTGCTGCCATTGCCTGTGCATGGGCTAAGTCTTGTTCGCTCATGGCAGCGGGTTGCCAACTTTCCTGGTAATCTCCCCGCTCCTGCCGGTGGCCTATGGGCGGACAAAATAAGGTTTGTCCATTCTGTTGCGTAACGGTGAGTAAAGTAATTTCTGTTTCAAAAGCAATAAATTCTTCAATGATCACTTCTTTTATATCGCCTCGGGAATTATTAATAGCATAATCCCAAACCTGCTGCTGGTCATCCAGCTTTTTTAATACTGATTGACCCTTGCCACTACTGGACATAAGGGGTTTTACAACACAGGGCAATCCTATTTTATTAACAGCATCAGTAAATTGATCAATGCTGGTTGCATATAAATAGTTAGCGGTTTGCAGGCCCAAATCTTTGCTTCCCAGATCTCGAATAAGTTTTCTGTTCATAGTAAAATTGGCCGCTCTGGCGCTTGGCACTACCTGTATTTTTTCCTGTTCATACCTATAAAACTGTTCGGTGCGTATGGCTTCTATTTCCGGCACTATCAAATCAGGCCGGTGCTTTGTAACAATGGCATCTAATGCTTTTGCATTCAGCATATCAATCACTTCAAAGCCATCTGCCAGTTGCATAGCGGGTGCGCCGGCATAACTATCTACAGCGATAACGGTTTGTCCTAAACGCTTTAAGGCAATTACCAGTTCTTTACCCAATTCGCCGCTGCCGAGTAACAATATTTTTTTGTGCATGTTGCAATTTAATTATTTACATAATCTAATTTCCAGCTACTTTTCGTAAAGTGCAGCTTATGTTTGATTTTACAAACCGGTTACAAGTTTTGTATAGGTTGTGAAGGAAATATTTTGCATTTTGTAAAATAAAAAAGCCACTCCTTTTCATGAGCGGCTAAAGTTAAATGTATTTTAATAATCTCCCAGTGTTTCGGGTAGTTCTTCCAAAGCTTTTCGTAACTGTTCATCATTGGGCGCTATACCATGCCATTCGTGGTTTCCCTCCATAAACGAAACCCCCTTTCCCATTACCGTTTTCATTAAAATTATAACCGGTTTTCCCTTTCCGGTTCTTGTTTTAGCCTCATTTAAACCAGCAACAACTGCATCTATATCATTACCATTCATTTCCATCACGTCCCAGCCAAATGCTTCAAATTTTGCATGCAGGTTCCCAAGGCTCATCACTTTTTCAGTGGTACCATCAATTTGTTGACCATTCCAATCAATCGTTGATATTAAATTGTCAACCTTTTTACTACCTGCAAACATAATAGCTTCCCAGTTTTGTCCTTCTTCCAATTCCCCATCACCATGCAGGGAAAATACCAAATGCTTATCATCATTTAACTTTTTAGATAGAGCTGCCCCTATAGCCACACTCATACCTTGCCCCAATGAGCCACTCGCTATACGTATACCTGGTAAATGTTCATGAGTAGTTGGATGGCCTTGCAACCTGCTGTTCAGTTTGCGAAATGTTGATAATTCTGTTGTTGGAAAATATCCACACCTTGCAAGTGTGCTATACCAAACTGGGGAAATATGTCCATTGCTTAGAAAAAAAAGATCTTCCTCTTTTCCGTCCATTTTAAAATCGGGATTATGTTTTAATACATTAAAATACAGTGCTGTAAAGAACTCTGTACAACCTAACGATCCTCCCGGATGTCCACTTTGTACACCATGCACCATTCTTACAATATCTCTTCTTATCTGTGATGCAGTATCTTTTAAATTATTCATTTTTGTCTATGTTTAAGTTTGGTTAAATTCTTGATTACAAACCTAGTCTAAACTATACATTTTTTCTAAAGAAAATACTAAGCTTTATTAAAAAACATAATAAGATATCATGATTAACGTTAAACAATAATTCTTTTTGTTTTCTTTAAGAAGATAACATAATATCTATAATTATTAACATAATAGGGAGTTATTTTATACTTTTGTAAAGTTGAAATTTATAAAGATCTATGCAACATATTATTATCAGTGCGTTTTTGGCTTTCATAATTACTTATTTTGCAATACCGGTTATTATTCAAATAGCTAAAAGTAAAAAATTGTTTGATGAGCCAGATGAACGAAAAGTACATAAAGCGGTCATTCCTACCTTAGGAGGACTTGGAATTTTTGCAGGTTTTATAGTTGCTACCTTAATGGGAGCACCTGATGCGCCCGAACTCAAATATTTTGCTGCCGCAACAATTGTTATTTTCTTTTTAGGGTTAAAAGACGATATTTTAGTTTTATCAGCCAATAAAAAATTTATTGGACAGCTCATAGCAGGTTTTATTATAATGCATTTTGGTAATATTTATATTAATGATATGCATGGTTTTTTGGGAATCAATATTATACCATACTACGCCAGTATATTTTTGACGATGTTTACTATCATAGTTATTACAAATGCTTTTAACTTGATTGATGGTATAGATGGCCTTGCAGGAAGTTTAGGTTTTATAACTACACTTGTATTTGGCGCATATTTTTATTATGCGAATGAACTTACTTACGCTGTAATGGCTATTTCTCTTTCAACGGCAATTTTTGCTTTCCTGATTTATAATTTTTCTCCTGCAAAAATATTTATGGGTGATACAGGGTCTTTAATAATCGGGTTGATAAATTCAATTTTAGTAATCAAATTTATTAATGTTGCAGGCGCAGAAGGTCAGCCATTTAGCTTGCATGCTGCTCCTGCACTAGGTTTCGCTATATTGATAGTTCCGTTATTTGATACCTTACGGGTATTTGGACTAAGAATATTAGACAGACGTTCCCCATTCAGCCCTGACAGAATACATGTTCATCATTATTTATTGGATTTAGGATTTTCTCACAAAAAGATAACTTATTCTTTAATTGCAACAACAGTATTATTCATCACTACAGCATTTACCTTAAGAAATTACAATTGTACATTGGTTATTGGTCTTTTATTAGCCTTAGCAACGGGGTTAATCGGTCTTCTTTATTTTAGAAGACAAAAGGCAAAACCCGGTTACGAATTAGAGTCACAACAATCAAGCATAACAACAAATCATAAAATTTTTAATTTAAGTTCGGAATCTGTTGAGGTTAAATAAATCCTTTTGTACAATTTTTAATAAAATATTAAAATCTGATGGTGACCCATCAGATTTTTTTTTAGCTTTGCAATCAATAAAAAATTATGTCAGAAGAATTAACGTTAATACTTGAAGATGCAACTTTTACAATGGCAAAAGCCATTAATCACCTTGAAGCAGAATTGGTAAAAATTAGAGCAGGCAAGGCAAACCCGGTAATTCTTGATGGAATTGTGGCTGATTATTACGGGAGCCCCACACCCATCAGCCAAATAGCAAATATTACAACTTTAGATGCTCGTACAATATCTGTAACTCCTTGGGAAAAAAATATGCTCCATGTAATTGAAAGAGCAATCATTGCAGCCAACATTGGTATTAATCCACAAAATGACGGTATCGTTATTCGCCTTTTCTTACCTCCATTAACAGAAGAAAGACGTAAAGAGCTTGTAAAAAAATGTAATTCAGAAGGAGAAAATGGCAAAGTTTCGATTCGCAATATTAGAAGAGATGCGATTGAACAGATAAAAAAACTTCAAAAAGATGGGGGAAGTGAAGATGAATGTAAAGATGCTGAAGCTGCTGCACAAACTGCAACAGACAAATATATTCTTTTAGTAGAAAAACATCTCAACGCTAAAGAAATTGAGATAATGGCTATTTAAAGAATTATGAATGAATACAATTCTGATTTCTATAATTAATAATTATAAGTAATGCAATCCTCCCGGGAAACATGGTTTTTATTACTTTCAGTGCCTATCTATATCATTTTTATAGGTGTTGAAATAATATTAAGCAACTGGGGAGAAAAGAAATTTTATACGTTTAGGGGAGTTTTACAAAATGTTTACTTAACATTAATGAATGGTTCGCTGGACCTTATTTTACGTTGGACATTTTATGTAAGCGTACTTATGTGGAGCTATGAGCAACATTTTTTTAAAATTGAAAACCCTTACCTGTATTGGTCTTTACTTTTTATTTTTGAAGACTTTGCTTTTTATATTGAACATAGAATAGATCATTACTGCAGGCTATTTTGGGCTGTACATCTTACCCACCATTCATCTCAAGAATTTAATTTAACAACAGGTTTTCGTTCATCTGTATTACAACCTGTTTATCGTTTTGTATATTTTATTCCTATTGCATTAATGGGTTTTAACCCTTTGGATATTGTATTTATGTACTCCATTACCCAAACCTATGGAATACTTGTGCATACCCAATACATTAACAAAATGCCGAAATGGTTCGAAGCAATTTTTGTAACACCTGCACACCATCGGGTACATCACGCAAGTAATACAGTTTATCTTGATAAAAATATGGGTATGTGCCTTATTATTTGGGATCGTCTGTTTGGAACATTTCAAAATGAAATTCCCGGCGAACCCGTAAAATTTGGATTGACAAAACCTTTGGAAAATCCACACAACCCTTTAAACCATGTGCTTCATGAATGGAAAGGTTTGGCTGCTGATTTGAAGAAAAATATATCCTTCAGCAACAAAATAAAATATTTGCTAAAGCCACCCGGCTGGAGCCATGATGGATCTACCAAAACCGCTGTTCAACTTAGAAATGAACTTAAAAAATCTGTAAGCTAACACAGCTGCTTTTACTAATTTTATGTTATGCAAATTTTTCCTGTTACTTCTATTGAAGATGAAGTTGCTTTTTTTAAACTCCCTTTATTTATTTATAAAAATGATGCTAACTGGATTCAACCGCTTGATAAAGATGTAGAGGAAGTTTTTAATCCAAAAAACAATAAAGCTTTTCGCTTTGGAAAACTGCAAAGATGGATTATTAAAGATGATAAAGACAATATCAATGGAAGAATTGCAGCATTTACTAATAAAAAATATAAGAACAAGGGGGATGATGTAACAGTTGGAGGCGTTGGATTTTTTGAATGTGTAAATGACCAGACTGCGGCAAATTTATTATTGGATACTGCAAAAAATTGGTTGCAGGAGGAAGGTATGGAGGCGATGGATGGACCAATAAACTTTGGTGAAAGAGACCGTTGGTGGGGTATGGTTACAAAAGGATTTATGGAACCACTTTACTGCATGAATTATAATCCTCCATATTATGTAGGTTTATTTGAAACTTACGGCTTTAGAATATTTTTTGAGCAGGTTTGTTTAAGTATGGATCCAAAATCTCCGCTTGATAAAAAAATATGGGAACGACATAATGCCTTAGAAGCAGATAAGCATTTTTCTTCTGCACATTTACATAAAAAAGATCTTGAAAAATATGCAAAAGATTTTGCTACCGTCTACAACAAAGCATGGGCAGGCCACGGAGGGTTAAAGGAAATGCCATATGAACAGGTTCTCATTATGTTTAAAAAAATGAAGGCTGTTATGGATGAAAAAATTCTTCACTATGCATATTACAAAGATGAGCCCATTGCTATTTTTATTAATATACCGGATCTTAATCAGTGGTTTAAATACCTGCATGGAAAATTTGGATTATTACAAAAACTAAAATT
>JANLVW010000605.1:0-1716 GCA_031364205.1 Ferruginibacter sp. | reverse complement strand
GATACTCGGTGCGGATGGTCATCAGATCGCGTTCTTCAGGGCGGCTCTCGGGGCGTTTACCGAGCATGAACTTCTCACCGAGCGGCTGCCTGCCGCTGGCGCGATGGAAGGTGTAATCGGTCTCCACCCAATTGCTGCCCTGGCGGGTGCCCAGAAACAGGGTCAAAAGAAATGAAATTCTTAACTGATTCAACCACAATTAACCAAGAGCCATGACGAATATTTCTGTAGCTAAATTAAAAGAAAAAATGGCCAGTAATGATCCATTGAATTTGTTGGATGTGCGGGAGCCTGACGAAAGGGTTGAGTTTAATATTGGAGGTGTTTTTATTCCGTTAGGTCAGATAATGGCCATGCAAACAGATGAAATTGAAAATTTAAAAAACGAAGAAATAATCTGTTATTGCCGCAGTGGCAAACGCAGCATGCAGGCAGCTATGATGTTAGAAACATTTGGATTTACTAACCTAGTAAATCTTGATGGAGGAATGAATGCCTGGCAAAATATTTAGGTATTAAAATTCAATAAAAAAGGCAATCACGTCACCAGTAATTGCCTTTTTTATTAGTGTTTACTTATTTCTTTTTGCCAATATTTGGTGTGATGTTTACTCCTATTAGAAAATTTGCCGGAGCCATAGGATAATAAAAATTTTCAGTCGTTAATTTATTTCCATAAACATAACTGAACGTATAACCGTTAGGTTCATATTTTCTGGAAAAAATATTTATTCCTTGTGCAAAGAAACTTACTTCACTGTTGTTTTTTCCTTTAATTGTATAAGTAGCCTTTACATCTTCCGTGTAATAATCCTTTAAACGACGGTTTTTGTTAGATGTATTGTCAAGATACTGATCACCAACATATTTTCCTGTAAGCGTTAAAAGCAGATTTTTTGCTGGAATTATATTAAAAGAAAGGGCACTTATAATAGTAGGAGAAAAAGAAATATCTGCTGTTTTGTAAAACTTCGATCCCTGCCCACCATTATCATAATCATCAAAATATTCTGTAAAGTTTTTTACCTTGTTTTTACTGAAAGTTACGTTTCCATTTACAGAGAAAATTTTATTAAGAACTGCACTGCCAAATAACTCTACGCCTGCACGGAAACTTTTAGGAATATTGGTTCTTGTATAAGCACCTACATCATTTATTTTACCGGTAAGTACCAGCTGGTCTGTATAATACATATAATAAAAGTTTGCGCCCAGTTTTAAATTTGTGCTGTTTGTTTCAACACCGGTTTCAAAATCATTTAATTTTTCTGGTTTTGGTAATGCTGTAACTGCAGCCTCAAAATCATCCCGGTTAGGTTCTTTTACTGCACGGCCGTATGAGGCATATATTTTATAATTATTTTTTGAAAAAGTTAGACCTGCTTTGGGGTTAAAGAAAAAATAATTCTTTTTTATTTGAAGATCAGGATTGTCTTTAAAACCATTTATTGTATAATTTATATTTCTCACCTGCAAATCTGCAAATGTTTGAAAGTTTTCAGTTATGTTTTGTGTCCATTTAACGTAAGTTGAAAAATCATATTTATGTGCAGGGTTGTTGTACCATCTGTAATTTTTAGGTACAGCATTTTGCTCTTGCGCCCATATTATTTCACCATAATGGTCGCCTTCATAACGGTTATAGCCACCTCCTAATATTACCTGCGTTTCATTTTTATCATATTGCAACGAAAATATAGTGCCATAAAAATTATT
>JANLVW010000584.1:0-1549 GCA_031364205.1 Ferruginibacter sp. | reverse complement strand
GTATTGATTATAATTCTTCCATCTTTTGTTAAGTTGTCCTGATGTTAAATGTGTTTCTTCCGGAGTTAGATAATCACAACTGGCATGTGGCCTTAAGCTATTATATGCCTTGATACTTTTAGATATTAACTTACCGGTTTGCTTAATTCCATAATACTTGTTTTGTATCTAGCTATTTCAGGAATAAAACAAAGCAAAGTGTTTTGTGATAATTGGTCAATAGAGAAATACCTTATTTTCTTATTTAACATTAAAGCAAGCGAAATAGTTGTTTTTTGTAATTGCGCAGATGAATCGACGTTGTATTGCTGCAATTGACTTATAGCAACATCGTATTTATTATTAATATATCAAAAACAAAAATTACATCTTAAAATATAGATGCAAAATTTTTCTTTATATAATAATAAAGTAATTCCCTCGTTAGGTATTCGAACAATACAATCCAATTCAAATTCTCTACAACCCTTATCCGCAATGCCATGCATTGTTAAAAAACAGCGTATGAAATCGCATTCTTTTTACAACATAATTTCAATTCGCATACAATTTGCAGTCTGCTTTTTACTCGTCAGTTTTACTGCATTTTCCCAACAAACATTGCGTACCAATTTATTTGTTGTTGGCTCGGATGGCAGTAAAACTTTAATAGATGGGAATATGACCATATATGACGACATTTATTGCAACTGTGTAAATTGGGAAGACGCATTAAAAATGACAAACCCCGGTGAGAATTGGGGGCTTGTGCGTAGCGGTTCAACACTGGCTGTAGAACGAAGAAAATTTATTTTTGAAACAGATACGACCTATATACGTATGTTGAACCTGCAACAGCGCAATTTTGTAATCGAGGTAATTGGTCAAAACCTTTCAAAAACCGATCGGATTGGGTATCTCAGGGACAATTACAATAATATAAACACGTTAATAAATTTAGGTAACACTACTTATGTGAATTTTTCGGTTAACAGTGATAGCAAAACCTCGGCGCAAAACCGCTTCTCAATTATTTTTGAAAAAATTGTACAGGCACCCACCACCGTAATTTTTACAAAGATAAGATTGTTGCGAAAAGACAATCTTGTAAATGTAGAATTTGCAGTAGAGAATGAGCAGCGTGTAAGCAGTTATATGATGCAGCATGCAAGCGATACCACCAATTTTAAAGATGTGAAATTGGTAACGCCAAGAAACGGAACCGGGAGCGAATTTTATAAAGAAGATGCCGGCGCATGCTTTGAAGGAGATAATTTTTACAGGATAAAAGCTACGAATGGCAGCGGAAAAATAATATTTAGCAGTGTTGCTAAATTGTCAGTGCCCAAAGCAGTGCAGAGTATGAATATTTACCCTAATCCATCTGCTTCAAGGCAATTGCAGTTACAAACAGGCGCAGCCCTGCAAGGTAAATATCTAGTGAGGGCAATCGGAATTAACGGCACCGTATATCCACTTGTAAATTTTTAATTTACCGGAATAAAAAGTTTGCTGCTTATTAATCTGCCGGCTAGAATAAAGCCGGTTTTTTACATAATACAATTTTTTG
>JANLVW010000572.1:0-6593 GCA_031364205.1 Ferruginibacter sp. | reverse complement strand
CTTCCAGACCATCCAGTCCATGGGGCATTTGACTGCCATCTGTTTTTTTATCCAGCATAATAAGATTATCGCCAACCACTTCTGTTGCAAATTTTTTATTGCCTTCCTTATCTTCCCAACTGCGGGTTTTGAGGCGGCCTTCTATGTAAACCAAACTGCCCCGGTGCAGGTATTTTTGCGCAAGTTCAGCAAGACCTCTCCATAAAACAATTGTATGCCATTCTGTTTGAGAAATTAAACGGCCGCTCCTGTCTTTGTAAGCTTCTGTTGTAGCCAAAGAAAATTTTGCTACGGCAATATTACCTTCTAAAAACTGCATATCAGGATCCTTTCCCAGATTTCCTATGAGCATCACCCTGTTAACTCCTCTCATAATATTAATATTTTAATTATTTAGAAATGTAAAAATGCTATTTACAATATTGCTGCGTGATTGTATTTTAAAGATACATTTAATTTGCAAACGTGGTTTTATCGCTTTAAAATTTGCAGCTCTTCCTGTTTTTCTAAAAATCCTGTAATAAATTTTGGAAATGCAAGTGTTTTAATTTCGGCTTTTTTGAGTGCTGCAAAATTTTTATTTTTATAAGGTGCATCTGCTGTAACATGTAGAAATAAACCTTCAATAGTTTGATGCGTGAGTTGCTGTTTGTAAAATACAGATGTTTTGATACTGATGTTAAAGCCAAAGAAGAGATCTTTAAATGCTTTGGTTTTTATAAATGCTTCAGCAGGTAATTTTTCGTCTATTTCTATCAAAATAAATTCCCACAGGTTTTGCCAGATACCTTTTTCAGTTCTTTTTCTTACAAATATTTTACCCTGCTGCTCTACAATAATGTAATAAAAATAGCGGTTACGTTTTAATAGCTTTTTTTCTTTTAAGGGCAGCACTTTGGTAAGGTCTTTAGCGTAGGCCCCACATTTGTTTTGCAACAAACAAATGTCACACAATGGCTGCCGGGGCTTACAAACTGTTGCACCAAAATCCATGATAGCCTGGTTATAAGTTGCAGGATCTTCTATGTAAAGAAGTGATTGTGCAAGTTCGGCAAAATATTTTTTCCCATCATTGGTATCAATTGGTTTTTCAACAGCAAAAAAACGGGAAATTACTCTTGTTACATTACCATCTAACACCGCATAAGGGAGTTTAAATGCAAAAGATGCAATAGCAGCTGCAGTATAGGGACCAATCCCTTTCAGTTTTAAAATTGAATTATAATTATCTGGAAAAATACCTTTGTAATCAAAAGCAATTATTTTGGCAGTTGCCATCAGGTTTTTACAACGACTGTAATACCCAAGTCCCTCCCACATTTTAAAAACTTCATCATCATGTGCAAAAGCAAGTTTATTAACAGTCGGAAATTTTTCTATAAACCGATTATAATAAGCTGTTCCCTGCTCTACCCTTGTTTGCTGCAGCATTATTTCACTTAACCATATTTTATAGGGGTCTTCAATTCCCTTCCATGGCATTTGGCGTTTATTGATGTTCTTATTCCATAATAAAAGACCGTCGGTAAATATTTTTTTGTGTGGAATGCTTTTCATAGAAAGTTACAAAATTATCTCTTTCACAACTTAATATAAGACAACATACATTTTCTTTTATTTAATATATATTTGTATATTACATACTATAATACATTGACTATGAGAAAAGCTGACCTAATAAATAAAATTTCTGATAAAACCGGGATACCCAAAGTAGATGTATTGGTTACTTTAGAAACTATGTTTAAAGAAATAAAGGGTTCACTTACATCAGGTGAAAACCTTTACGTGCGTGGTTTTGGCAGTTTTATAGTTAAAAAAAGAGCCGCAAAAATCGGTAGAAATATTAAAAAGAATATTGCAGTAGCTATTCCCGAACATTTTATACCTGCATTTAAGCCGGCAAAAGAATTTATGAAGGATATAAAAAATGCCGGTATAAAAGTTGAGCCAAAATTTGATGCTGAAAGCGATGACTAATGTAACTTTGCAGCTCAAAATCAAATATTGAAAAAACAACTTATTCTCGTCTCAGCAGGAATTGTCCTGCTTTTTGCACTTTTTTTATTTGGAAGGACTACCGGCAATAAATCTTTAGCAGCTGCTGAAAAAACAGAAGGAAGTTCTGTTAAAGCTTTTGATGTTATGGAATATATTAATCTTGAAAAAGTAAAACTTACTCCTAATCAATATATTATAGTTACTAAATTAGATAAAAGCCTCGTTGCAACAAATAGTTCAGTAAATAAAATTGAAGCCAACCTGGCACTTGCTGCTTTTTGGAAAGATTCTGCAAAATCATTTGAACCCTATGCTTTTTATATTTCTGAAGGATCTAAGTTGGATAATTCAGAAAAAAACCTCACCTTTGCAGCCCGAATATTTTTAAATAATTTGAGAGCAGAAAAGGACGAGGTTAAACTAAACTGGGAAACAACCTCCGCAATTAATCTGTTTGAAAGGGCATTAAAACTTAATCCTGATAATGATGATTTAAAGATAGGTTTAGGAAGTTGTTACATTTATGGCAAGGGTCGAAATGGCAACTCCCAGGAAACAATGCAGGGAATACAACAACTTTTATCTGTTGTAAGAAAAGATTCTAACAATATGCAGGCACAAATGATGCTTGGTGTTGGAGGTTTAGTTTCCGGTCAGTTTGATAAATCTATTGAAAGATTGAATAAGGTTGTAACACTGCAACCACAAAATGCTGAAGCAGTTGCCTACTTGGCAGATGCCTATGCGGGAAAAGGTGACAAAGCAAATGCTGTAAAATGGTACAATGTCAGTAAGCGCCTTTTAAACAATCCACATTATACTGAAGAGGTAGATGAAAGGATAAAAACATTAAAATAACAAACTGTAGCGATACAATATAATTATTTAAAAATTATTTATTAAACACAAAAAAGATCAATTATGCCTTGTGGTAAAAAGAGAAAACGTCATAAAATAGCTACTCACAAGCGTAAAAAACGTTTAAGAAAAAACCGTCATAAGAAGAAGTAATTTTTCTTTGATTTCCAGCGAAGCGCTTTGTTTCGTATAAACTTTGTATACATTGAATAACAGAACCAATTGCTGTTGTTTAATGTAGTTTATATTTTTCCTTCAGTAACATTATTAATGCTCTTAAGAATTTTGCATACTATATGTGGGATATATAAGAATATTGATACAATTACATTATGGGATTATGCTGTTTAATAAATGACTTAAGCGTGTAAGGTCTTGAAAACTTTTACACTTTGACAAAAGAACTCATTATTAATACTTCAGCGCAGGGAACAGAAATTGCCCTGCTTGAAGACAAAATTCTTGTAGAATTGCACAGCCAACTTGCTGATGCCAGTTTTGCAGCAGGTGATATATACTTGGGTAAAGTAAAAAAATTAATTCCTGGTCTTAATGCCGCATTTGTTGATGTGGGATTTGAAAAAGATGCCTTTCTTCACTATACAGATTTAAGTCCTTATGTACGTTCGTTGCTAAAATTTACCCGTCTTGCTATGAACGAGCATGATGAAAACAGCTTTGATTTTGCAAAATTTAAAGTAGAGCCTGAAATAATTAAAACAGGCAAAATTACAGAAGTACTAAACGGTAAACCTAATGTATTGGTTCAAATTTTAAAAGAACCCATTGCACAAAAAGGACCGCGACTTACCTGTGAAATTTCTTTACCGGGCAGGTACGTAGTAGTTACACCATTTACCAATATCGTAGCTGTTTCCCGCAAAATACATTCTTCAGACGAACGTAAACGTTTACAAAAAATTATAGAAGCAATAAAACCATTTAACCTTGGTGTTATCGTACGTACTGCTGCAGAAGGCATGCCCGCAGCTGAATTGCATGAAGATCTTTTAAGTTTGGAAGCAACCTGGAAAGGGATACAGAAAACGTTGAGAGGTGCTGTACCTCCGCAAAAGATCTTAAGTGAGCAGGGTAAAACCAACAGCATCCTCAGAGACCTGCTAAATGAGGATTTTAATAAGATCACAGTAAATGACAAAGCCATTTTTACTGATACCAAAAATTATATTCAGCGTATTGCTCCACAAAAGGCTGATATCATTTCACATTATAACAGCAGCATTCCAATTTTTGACCAATACGGCATTACAAAGCAGGTAAAAGCTGCCTTTGGCAGAACAGTAAATTTGCCAAGCGGTGCTTATCTTATTATCGAACATACAGAAGCTTTACATGTAATAGATGTAAACAGTGGTTATAAAAGTGTGAGCAACAACCAGGAGCAAAATGCGCTGGAAACAAACCTGGAAGCAGCTGCTGAGATAGCAAGGCAACTTCGTTTAAGAGATCTTGGCGGTATCATCGTCATAGACTTTATAGATATGAAATTGCTGGAAAACAAAAAAAGACTTTCAGAAGAGATGGAAGGTTTTATGCTGCACGATAGAGCAAAGCATGCAGTTTTACCTATCTCTAAATTTGGTCTTATGCAGGTTACACGCCAGCGCATGAAGCCGGAAATGAATATAAATACGAGCGAAGTTTGCCCAAGCTGTAACGGTACAGGTAAAATTTCTTCTGCATTAATTTTAGAAGATGAGATAGCTAAAAATCTTAATTATCTTATTTCACAAAAGCACAAAGCACTTACAATACAGGTACACCCGATTGTATATACTTACCTCACATGTGGTTTCCCCAGCCGCCGCATGAAATGGAGCTGGAAGTACAAACAAAAAGTAAAAGTAAAATCCAACTCAAATTATAGCCTTACAGAGTTTAGGTTTTTTGATGATGGGGAAGATGAAATAAAACTTTAAAAAATTATAAAAAGCAACCGAATGGTTGCTTTTTTATTGCCCTGCTTTTTTTGTAGAATTTAATTTTAGTAAACCGGAATTAAGTAGCTTTAAATTAAACCAAGGTTTGGAAACCAACAACGTTTTACTTAATCCTTTAATTAAAATACTTAA
The DNA here is from genome assembly GCA_031364205.1 of Ferruginibacter sp. Taxonomy (GTDB): domain Bacteria; phylum Bacteroidota; class Bacteroidia; order Chitinophagales; family Chitinophagaceae; genus Ferruginibacter. The sequence continues at coordinate 1,641 of JANLVW010000572.1, read as the reverse complement.
TGACGTACAACCTTTAAGCGAAAAACTGAAGTTGTCACTTATTAAACAATTTAAAATTGAGGAAGTAAAAAAAGGAAAAGTATTATTGCACGAAAAGGACATTTGTAAAAACCTCTGGTTTTTATGCGATGGACTTTTAAGATCGTATCATAACATTGGCAATAAGGAAATTACTCCCCGCATCATGTATACCAGGCATATTGTTATTTCCCCCGGCAGTTTCTTTACACAAACACCTGCAACAGAATCTATAGAAACCCTTGCAGACTGTGTTGTAGCAAAATTATCTTTTACTGACTTGCAGGATATTTACAAAAGGTTTCCTGAATTTAACTACCATACCAGGCTAATTACAGAACAATATTTTTACAAACAAGAACAGCGGTTGTATATGCTGCGCAAGCATGACGCTGCTGCCAAATACAATTTCTTTCTTGAAAATTATGCTGATTATTTAAAAGATATTCCTCAAAAATACATTGCTTCCTTCCTTAACATAGCACCCGAAACCCTCAGCAGAACAAGAAGCAAACTTGGTAAAAAGTAAGCAGTTACTTTTTTAAATTTATTGACAAATGTCAACAACGTTTTTTGTAAACGGCTATAGCTTTGGTTTATAAATCAAGGTTATGAAACATAGAAAATCTTTTTCTTTAAACTTTTATCTGCTTGCCTTCTGTTTCTGTTTTTGTTTTATTAAAGAGAAATCGCACGATTCTTCCACCATAAAACCTATCACTTATTATAAAGTTTCATTTGGTGGAGGTTTAGGTAAAGGTTACCCACAGTCTGCATCAGAAACCGGTATTGGAGGTTCTTTGGAAGCAACCATACAGAGGAAAAAAAAGTTATATTCTGTTAGTACAAGATCACTGGGAGAAATAGGGATTTTTGATAATTCAAATGTAAACAACAATATTTCTTCCATCGAACTTATGTACGGTAAGGTATTATCAACCAATACTTTTTTTTGCAGTATCAGTGGAGGATTGGGTTATGTATATTCAGATGAGAAAGGCGAATTTATATCTAGAGAAGGAGGCTGGTTTTTTGGCTATTATACTTTTGAAAAAATTAAAAAAAATACTAATGGTTTTCCAATATCTTTTAAAATATTTTATATTCCTACCAAATTTTATGGAATAGGATTAGATTTTTATGCCAACATAAATCCCAATAATACTTTTTACACAGCAAGTTTATGTCATCAGTTTGGAAAGTTAAGATCAGCGGTAAAAAAGAGAAAAATAAAACTGTGGTAGCAAACTCACCTCCCGGTTACAGACTTTATAAACCTTTCAACAGCGTAAGTACAAACCTGACCAGCCGGGCCTTTTAAACTATAATCGCAGCCATGTGTTGCAAAGGGTAGTTGTAAAAAATAGTTAGGCACTTTTAGTTCATTCAATTTGTTTTGTAAATGAACTGCATGTAAATAAAATACAAGTGGATCTATATTTCCATGTATTAATAATGTAGGAGGCGATGATTTATCAGCACTTACTAATGCAGAACTTTCTATAAATTTTTGTGGGACCTGTTTGTAAGTTCCTCCGAAATAATTACCGTAAATGACGTCAGTGTTTAATACAAGTTTACTAACTTTTATTTGCCCGCCCCACACCATATCGGCAGGGCCGT
>JANLVW010000524.1:0-1948 GCA_031364205.1 Ferruginibacter sp. | reverse complement strand
CAAAAATTGTACCTGCACAATTTCTTTTCATTTCAGTTATTTTCTTTTTCATCATATTAGTTTGATGATAATATTTTCATTATTAATTTTTCTTCTTTAGTAAGATCTTTCTGACCATCATTTATTTCTATTTTATCAATTTGCTTAAAATATTTATCCAGGCTTTGATCTTCGTATAAAGAAATGATGAGTGGATGCACATAATACTTTTTACAAACTGTTCTTGTATTACCCAAATGCTCTGCCACTTTATCAAGGGCATGCACAACATTTTTTTTAGATTCTGTGTCGTTATCAGCAAAACCAATTTCTTTAAAAGCCAAAAATGCATTTAGGGTTCCTGACCATGTTCTAAAATCTTTTGCTGAGAAATCTTTACCGCTAATATTTTTTATGTATTCATTTACCATTCCACTATCAATGCTGTGGCGGCTTCCGTCTTCATTGTAATATTGAAATAATTCTTTCCCTGGAATATCATGGCATTTTTGCACAATGGCTGCAAGCTTTTTATTCTTTAAACTGATGTCATGCTTAATTCCTTTTTTTCCAACAAAAGAAAACTTAATACTGCTTCCCTTAAAATGAACATGTTTGTTTTTAAAAGTTGTTAATCCAAAGGATCCGTATAATTTTTCATAAATATTGTTGCCAACCCTTATGTTCGTTCGCTCCATTAAACTAACCACTGTTGCCAGTACTTTTTGCTGGGTAAGTCCGGCTATTGATAAATCTTTTTCCAGTTGCAGTCTTATTGCAGGCAAAACTTTGCCAAACTCCAATAACCTGTAAAATTTTGTATGGTTTCGCAAAGCATTCCATGCGGGGTGATAGCGATATTGTTTTCGCATTTTTACATCAATGCCGGTAGCCTGCAAATGACCATTTTCTAAGGCACAGATCCATACGTTCTCCCAGGCGGGTGGTATTACAAGACTCTTTATTCTTTTAAGCTGTTTTGCATCATTTATGTTTTCTTCCCCCAACTTATAAAAAAATTCCTTTGCCTTTCTTTGTCTTACAATACCCGGTGTTGCAGCTGTAACATACACAAGGTTTGCAGCTTCTGCAGTCTTAACCGGATCTTTAATAATTTTTGCCATTTGTTTTTTTGGCAATAGTTCTATCATTTCATCTACAGCTGTCATAAAAGGAAACCGTGTTTTATTGCGATCCATTTTTATAAGAAAGTTTTGTGCCTGACCAATTTGAGTAATTCCCTTCCGATTTATTTGTAATAACAATATTTTTTCTACAATCTATGAGTAAACCTTTCTACGTAATTATCATCTAATAGCTTATCATCTATAAAATTTAATTGGTACATCATTTGAATTTTTTTAATTACAAAAAACATCTTATGCATTATCATTATAACGATACACACTTAACTTTTTTGCGGGAAAAGATAATGGAAACAAAAGTTGCGTTATTTAAGTCTGAAATAAATTCAGAATTATCGTTACCAACCAATGTTATACAGACCATTAATGTTGATGAGGGAGGAAACATTTATTTCTTTACATCCAGCAATGGTGTTTTTGCAAAAAACATTGATCCTCCATTTTATGCTTATTTAGACTATCATAAAAAGGGATATGGACAAAGACTTTGTATAAGTGGGAAGGCGGTGATTGTAAAAGAAGAAGATGAAAACATTGAACATGAAATTAAAAATTATGGCATGTCAGGGAAATCAATAGTATTGATTAAAATGAAAATAATGCAGGCAGAATTTTTTGGACAGAACATGCATCAACAATTAACGCTACATCAAAAAATTAAAAATTCAATCACTCATATATTTTTTCCATCATCAGAACATCATTTTAAATTCGGATAACTTACAGATACATTAGATTATATTTTGGCATAAGGACCAGTAGCAATAGTAAAAGACTCAAAGCAATATAATAACAAACCCCGGGAATTTTTCTCGGGGTTTGTC
>JANLVW010000497.1:0-3202 GCA_031364205.1 Ferruginibacter sp. | reverse complement strand
TTTCCAGCAAAAGTAAAAGTACACAAAACCAGGTTTGGGCAGGAATGGCAAAGGAAACAGCGCACCAGTTAGGTACACCAATTTCATCGCTTGAAGGATGGATGGAAATATTGAAGGAAAATGAGGGTACTCAAAAAGTAGCCGAAGAAATGAGCAAAGATGTGGAACGATTGAAACTTGTAAGTGATCGATTTGGTAAAATTGGAAGTACACCAAAACTGGAAGAGAGAGATCTGATATCTCAAATAGAAACTATGATTAGCTATATTAAAAGGCGGGCTACTGACAGGGTTTCTTTTTCTTTAACCACCGGAGGTGAAAATGATATTACGGCTATGATAAACCCACCATTGTTTGACTGGGTAATTGAAAATTTATTAAAAAATGCACTGGATGCAATGGATGGAAAGGGCGCCATTAACATTAATATAAAAAATGAAACTGCACAAATTATTATTGATGTAAAAGATAATGGAAAAGGCATCACCAACAAAAACATTGCTAATGTTTTTAAACCCGGTTTTACTACCAAGCAAAGAGGTTGGGGGCTGGGTCTATCTCTCAGTAAACGAATAATTGATCTTTACCACAAAGGAGAATTGTTTGTTAAACAAAGTGAAGTTGGAAAGGGAACAACTTTTAGAATAGTTTTGAAGAAATAAAAAAGCCCTCAAAAATGTTGAAGGCTTTCATAATATAATTATGTTTTAATTAAATTTTACCCAACACATAAACGTATCCTTTAGGTTGAGGATTGCCCCCTTCGGTTTCAAGTGTTATTGCAAATGCCTGTGCTTTTCCAAATGTTTTCATTTTTTGTATTTTGTACTTTTTGCCGTCTTTAGAAGTAATCATTCCCGCATCAACAGGCTTGCCATCAACAAAAGCCCAAAGCTGATATTGTTTACCTACCGGCGCAATTGGCATATTTGTAGGATCTACATACACTTCACCAGTATTTTTCATCCAAAAGATTTTAGCTCCAGCATCTGGCGAAGCTTCTTGGCCTTTTAAAGAAACTGGCTCACTGTATCTGCTTTGCACAATGCTCATATCTTTGTCGAGTTCAGTTAAATGTTGGTTTAAAGAAGCAATTTGTTGCTGGCTTTCATCATATTTATCATTTACATCTTTGTATTTGTTATAATAGAAAAAATTAAGTACCGAGCTGCCAATTAAAAGCAAAACTGCGGCTGCGGCTGCGATGTTGAGTAAGGGAGACATTGAAACTACTTTTGCCGGTCTTACAGAATCGTTTGTGTTTAAAGATTGATTTGTAAAATTTAAAGAAGAAAATAATTGATTTTTTAAAGAAGATGAGGGTGAAACTGCGTTTGCAAATGCATAAGCTTCAAAAGCTTTTTCTATGTTAATTATTTCTTCATTAAAGTCTGCATGTTGAATACGCAATTGCTCGATTTGAGCAGACTCTTCAGAAGATGTAGCGCCAATGACGTACATTTCTAAAAGCCCTGATGATATGATTTCTTGTTTTTCCACTAGTATATATATTATTGCAACAGTTTTCTTAATTCAATAATAGCAGTACGCATTCTAGTTTTCACGGTTCCAAGAGGAATATCCATTTCTTTTGAAATTTCATCCTGAGTGTAACCACTAAAATATGCCATGTCAATTATTACCTTTTGTTCTGGTTTCAAATACTGCAATTGTTTTCGAAGACCAATTGTATCAAATCTGTCAGAAGTAAAGTTTTTATCTTGATAAGTAATTACGGAATTTTCATCTTGTGAGATTTTTTTCCCCTTTTTGTAACCTTTGCTGCGCAAGGTATCAATTGTAAGGTTTCTGGTAATATTGATCATCCAGGTAAAGAGTCTTCCTTTAGTGGTGTCATATTGCTTAAAGTTGTTCCAGATTTTTAGAAAGGCTTCCTGTAAAATATCTTCCGCAAGTTGTGTATCATCCACCATTCTTGTAATTATTCCGTTTAAGGCGGATGCATAATTATCATATAAATAAGAAAATGCCGACTGATCCTGCGTTCTGAGAAGTGTTACAAGTTCTTCTTCACTGTATTTCATAATAGGTTGCAAAGAGTTCTTGAGTTTGTTTTGAAATGTAATATAATAACTTTTACCTTATTTATTAACAAGTTGTCAGCTAGGAAAAAAAACTATGACAGAAATAAAAAATTATCCGGCTTTTTTTACTTCCGAAACTGGGCTGAATAAATACCATTTTCCTGTAGCCAATTCGCGGCACTTAAATCTTTTTCGTATTTTTTCACCTTTTTCAAAAATCCTTTTACCTCGTATTTCAAAGAGTTGTCCCGTGGGCAATTGCTCAATAAAATAAATTTCTTCCTTTTTTTGATCATGATTTTTAAGAACCCGCAAAAGCTTTACATCGCTACAGCTGCTTGCAGAAGGATTGCTGATTGAACTTATTAATGCTGTTTTTACATCCAACGGAAAAATATTCTTTGCAACAAAAACAGTCAGAATATTTGAAAAATTTGCTTTCCACTCGGTGCCGTGCGGCTGTACACGATTCAATTGTTTTATAAATGTAATTAGATGCGCAATTTCGTGCAACAATGTAATGAGAAATGAAAATTTATTTAAGTCACCATTTACACTAATTCGGTGGCCTTTATTTTCATGAGCATGCCTATAATCGCCCAACACACTGCTGCGGCTTCTTGTAATTGTCAGTTGTATTTTAAAATCATTCAAATATTCAAGTATCGGCTCATAACTTCCGTTAGGTAAATAAGACTGTAAGGCAGAAAAATCAACTTTTGTTTTAGACATTTTTATTACTGTTCAGTTTAGATATTGCGGTTACTTCTGCGGCAAGATAGATTAGGTACATAAATAACGAAATAAACACACCCTTTTTATTGTACGTTGGACCTACAAGTACAACATATGCTAGTACTGCAAGTACAGTACTGAACATTTTTATCATCATACCTGCAATTACGCTTCGTATAAAAACATTAGGGTTTTTATTGCTGAGCGCATTTTTCTGCATAAAAAATACAAGTAACCCTATACCCATAAAAAGAAAATTGGCACCCAACAAAACATTTTTGTCTATATCATATTTATGCCAAAGGTCTGTTGCACTTAAAATAAATATGGTGAGTACAATAAAAATTATTAAAAGTGGTAATAGCATTTTACCGAATAGCTTCATAAGATTATTTTTTTGGCGCAGTATCTTTTATTACTTT
>JANLVW010000466.1:0-2727 GCA_031364205.1 Ferruginibacter sp. | reverse complement strand
TGTCTGTTTACATCAAATAATTTAAGCGGCGTTCTGCCGATTATTTGCCAACCTCCGGGCGTTTCTAATGGATAAATGCCCGTTTGCTGCCCTGCAATTCCAACAGAGCCTGCAGGAATTGCTGGACGTGGATTTTGCTTGCGTGGGGAGGTTAATTTTTCGGATAATCCACCCAGGTAAGGGAACCCCGGTACAAAGCCAATCATGTAAACAGTGTAAACAGCGCTGCTGTGAATCTCAATAATTTCTTCTTTTTTTAATTGATGAAATAAGCTGAGCTCCTGTAAATCGAATCCGAATGTAAGATCGTAACACACGGGAACTTGAATTATTTGATTGTACATTTCCTGTTCAATATTTGTTTCAACATTTATGGATTTAATATACCGTGAAATTTTATCTAATGTGGTTGAACCATTTAAGCCGGGATCATTCATTAACCAAACAGGATCAAAATAAAGTGTTAGCGTAGTGTAAGCAGGTATCGTGCTGAGTAATCCCACAAAAGGATTTTTCTTGATACATTGATTGAGTCCGGCAATTTTACCTAATATTTCCTCATTAATGACATCACCAAATTCCAATGAAATGGCATTTTCACTGATTTGAAAAAAGTGGATGTCGTTTTTTGGTAGCGGCATAATAAAAATGAAAATATGCGGATTTTTGCAGTCAGCAAAAAAGGCTTTTACACATCAATTATAATTATGCAAGCTCTTCTGTTTGATAATTGTTAAGTACAAGGGTTAAAAAATAACTGAATATTATTTCTGGAAAAAATGATAAAACCAAAGGTGCGGCTCTTTATTTCTCAGCAACGTCGGCACTTGCCGGACCTTTGCGTTCCTCAACCAGCTTTTCAATACAATGTAAGCTCTCGGACATTTTACTTTTCTTATTTTAAATAATGCCTGTAAAACGAGTGACACCCCATTGATGCGAAACTTTTTTTATAACATTTACCTGTTATAAATGTATGCCGTTAGTAGACAAAGTGAACGGTTATGATATCGTTTATAAATGGTTCGATTATTTAAAAGCACAAGGTCATTTTATAAATGCATTTGTAATAATGCCCAATCATGTGCATGCTGTTATAAGTTTTATAGAAACAGAACAAAGTATTAATGACATAATAGGCAATGGGAAACGGTTTATGGCTTACGATATTATTAAAAAGCTTAAGGAAAACAAGGAGAACGAATTACTAAATTTACTTTCAGATGCGGTAGAAACAAAGCGAAAGACAAACAACAAAAAACATGAAGTATGGGAACTGTCTTTTGATTGGAAACATTACAGCAGCGATCAATTTGTTCAACAGAAAATTGATTACATATTAACCCATGTAAAGGAAAATGGAGTTTGAGTGAATTACCTGAGCAGTACAAGCATAGTTCTGCTAAATATTATTTAACAGGAGCACAGAGTTTTTATAAGGTTGATAACGTAGCAGAAATGAACGATAAAGTTTTTGTGCAAAGCGTAAATACAATTGTGATTGACGCAACGGTCCGGCAAGTGCCGACGTTGCTGAGAAGTAGGTTTAAAATCTTGAAACAATATCCTAATGCGTCCTTAAAAATATTTTGGCAGCAACAATTTCAGGTTTATCAAAATTTGCGGTATCAGCTATATTTAATAGTTGTTTGAAATAAAAAAATGCCTTTTGTTTATCTCTCAATTTTTCTGCTGCGACACCTGCACCATAAAAACTATTAAAGCGATTGGGACTTTTTTGAAGCACCGTTTCATAAGCAAGCAAAGCTTCTTTACTTTGCTTTGTTTCCAATAACATGTCTCCCAACAATTCTCGGGCAGGAAGCACTTCGCCGGGAGTTACAGGATGCTTTTCAGTACTATCTTCCATATCGGCAGCCAGCTTCATTCTTTTTATAGCATTGGCTTTGTTTGCAGATTCAAATTGTATCCATGCTTCGCCGCTTTTTATTTGGATATCAACTTCTTTAGATTTATAAGAATCTTTCTGTTTTATTAAAAGATCTCGCCGCTTCTTTAGTGCAAACAATTCTGCGTTGGCAGCATCAAAATTTCCAATATGAGCAGCGCCTAACAGACGAGTAAAATGAATGATTGCTTCCTGCCATGGAAACTCATTCCATGAAAAATTTGCAGGTGGTATTTGCAATGAAGCTGCTTCTTTCCATTTCTTATTTTCAAGAAGATATCGGGATGGAATGGCTGCAAAAGCATAAGCAACTTTAAAATTAGCAGGATAAACGTTCTTAATAGTTTTTAAATACTTTACCTGCTCCTCAACCAGCTTATTATTCCCTTTTTGCAGATAAGAATAAACAAGATAATCCAAGCCATGAAGTTCTTCATCCCAATGTCCCGGAATGTCCGCTGATTCGGCATAACATTTAGCAGCGGCTATAGATTTTAGATTTGAATGAATGTCTTCATCCCAAAGACCCAGCCTTGTAAAAATATGTGATGGCATATGCAGGGCATGTGCGGAAGAAGGAGCCACGTCGGCATATTTTCTTGCTGCTTGCAATGCAAGAACAGCGAGCCCCGGGTAATCATATGTATGAATGATATAATGAATAATACCCGGATGATTGGGTTGTACTTTATACAACGAATTTAAAATGTCGCCTGCTTTTTTTTGATTTGCATAAGTCTTATCCATTGGGTCTGCAGCTGCATCTAAGGAAAGGGCATAAAATATAGCTGCTTCATTGTCGTCAGGGTGCTTAATAT
>JANLVW010000464.1:0-4427 GCA_031364205.1 Ferruginibacter sp. | reverse complement strand
GAATAAATTTCCAAATATGTTACAGGCAATTAAGAATGCAAAACAATATATTCATTTGGAATATTATATTTTTGACTGTGACGGCATTGGGTTTGAATTGATTGAAATCTTAATCCAAAAAGCAAAAGAAGGAATAGAAGTTAAAATGATTTATGATGATTTTGGCAGCCCTACTATTAAGAAAAAAATAGAAAGCAGATTAAGAGATGCCGGCATTGAGATATTTCCATTTTATAAAATTCATTTTTATTTTTTTGCCAACAGAATAAATTATAGAAACCATCGTAAAATAGTTATTATAGATGGTTGCACAGCTTTTGTTGGAGGCATAAATGTCAGTGACAGGTATATTAATAAAAACGAAAATGATTTATTTTGGAGAGATACGCATGTCAGAATTGATGGGCCAGCCGTATATTATTTGCAATATCTTTTTATGGCAGACTGGCATTTTTGTTGTGGCAAATATTTTGTTGCATATGAAAAATATTTTCCGGTAATCAAACCTTTTATAGAGAACAGCTTTGCACAAATAACTGCAAGCGGCCCAAACTCTATACAGCCATCTGTAATGTACAGCATACTACAGGCCATATATTTGGCAAAAGATGAAATATTGATTACCACACCATATTTTATACCGGGTGACAGTATTAATGATGCATTAAAGATTGCTGCTTTAAGCGGTTTAAAGGTAAAATTGTTAGTGCCGGGTGTATGCGATTCTAAAATTGTAAATGCAGCATCTCAAAGTAATTACAACGATTTATTAATTGCCGGCGTTGAAATTTATTTATATCAAAAGGGTTTTGTACATGCAAAAACAATAGTAACGGATGGTAAACTTGTAATATTGGGAACGGCAAATATGGATCGAAGAAGTTTCGATTTAAACTTTGAAGTTAATTCAATTTTTTATGATACTAAAACGGCAAATGAATTGAGAACTGTATTTTTTAATGATCTACAATCTTCAGAAAAAATTAATAAAGAGCAATGGATACAAAGAAAATGGTATGTGCAATTTCCTGAAAAATTAGCCAGATTGTTGTCATCAGTTTTATAATCAGTTTCCCTTAATTCTATGTAAAAGAGATTTAAAAGATTCCCTATTCCATTTTGCAAATCTTCCTCTTTGTACAACCAACGTATTATCAACGTCAGGCTGGAGATAATAATAAAAAGCATAATTTTCCAAAGGGTTTTGCCATCCTATAATTTGTCCAAATCTTAAATCATAAAATACCAGACTGTCTTTTCGCTGTTCCATTGTATAAAATCCCTGGGAAAATCGAATAAGTTTATTTAGTTGATCAGGTTCCTTAACAAGATGGATTAAATTATTATTTTGAGGCTTAAAATGAAGTTCCAGGTTTGATTGTTTATCAAATACTGAACGGTAACCTGTGTAAAAGCCACTGTCATTTCCTACCGCTACAAACCAAAGCCATGTTTGCAAAGGGGCAGGGGTAATTAGTAATTTACTATAATTAATATTTTGTGCAGCAAGAATTTTTTCTGTTTCAGTTGTAACATAAAATTTATTTGCAAGAGAATACAAAAGGTATAAAAACGGAATGACCAATCCTGTTTTCCAAATCCATTGTCTGCCTGTACTTTTTTGTTTTTTAAATAACAACATTAACAATGCAATAATAGGAATGACAGTGAAAAAAGGATCGGCTACATAAATTGTATTGAACGATATTCTTACATGGCTGAAAGGTTCAAACCAGCCTACGCCATAATTATTAAAAGCATCAAGAAATAAGTGAATAAAAATTACGGGGCCAATAAATAATACCCATGTTTTTAAACTGATGTTTTGAGATTTATTAAGGCTATGGGCAAAGCCTGCGATAATAGGTGTTATAAGCAATGCAAATAAAAAGGAATGTGTAATGCCACGATGTGCAAGCAAATTATCTGCAGTTTTTAACCAAAAAGATGCTATTAAATCTACATCAGGAATACTTTGTGCAAGTATGCCCCATAACATAGCTTTTTTACCAACCGTTTTTCCTGCAAAGGCTTCACCCATGCAAGCCCCAAGCGCTATGTGTGTAAGTGAATCCAGTTAATTAATTTTTAAATTAAAAATAGATACTGCACCAAATATTTCTAGACTGTTTTATTTAATATTTATTACAACCATTTAATGCAAACAGGTTTACCAATAGAAATCCTGTTGCCTGTATCAATTAATAATCCCGTTGTAATATTTCTTTTAAAAATTACTACTTCATTGCTGTTCTGGTTTGCAACTAACAAATATTTTCCCGAAGGATCGAAATTAAAATTACGTGGAGCTAGACCTAAAGAAGGTTGGTGTGTTATCAAAGAAAGATAACCGAACTTTTTATTAATTTTGAAAATAGCTATTGTATTGGATTCTCCTCTATTGCTGGCATATAAAAAATTTCCATCCGGGGAAATATGAATATCTGCACTTCCTGCCAATCCTTTAAAATTTAACGGTAAACCCGAAACTGTTTGTATTTCTTTTAACACATTATTTTTAACGGAATAAAGTCCAATTTTCCCGGCTAATTCCTGCATAACATACATAAAACGTCCATCTGCAGAAATATCAATATGCCTTGGGCCTGAGCCCGCATTAGTAGAAATAAATTTTTGTAACGATGGATTTATTTTTCCTGTCTGTTCGTCAAAATTATAAACCATTATTTTGTCAGTGCCAAGATCAGTAACGTACAATACTTTATTATCTTTTGTAAAAAAGGTTGAATGTACATGAGGCGAGTTTTGCCTGGCAGTATCAATACTTTTTCCTTGCTGTTGTACTATTTGTATGGCTTTCTGCAGTTCTCCCTTTTTATTTACCGGAAGCACAGCAAAATTACCACTGCTGTAATTGCCTGTAACAATCCATTTACCGGTTTTATCAGTTGTAATATAACAAGGGTCATTTCCTTCTGAAGATTGAGTATTTATTTTTGTTAGAGTACCAATTTTTTTATCAAAAAAAAATGAAGTTACTGATCCACCTTTTCCGCTTATAGCTGCATTTTCGTTTACAGCATACAAATATTTTTTATTTGGAGATATAGTTAGGTAAGATGGATTAGATGTTTTTACATGACTAACTTCTTTTGCAGATCCGTTTATGTTATCAAAATTATAAACATAAATTCCTTCACTTTTAGGTGAATCGTATGTACCAATTATCAAATAATGATTTTGTGAAAAGCCATTCAGCATACTCATTAAAGAAATTGCAAAAAAGATATTTTTCATGAAATAAAAATTATAAATCTAGAAGATTGAAAACCAAGTAAGCTACACAAATAATCCTAAAATATATACATTTTTAAAAATTCAGTAAAATTTAGAGAAAAGGATATAAAAAAATACTGTTAACTTTTTATTATTGCATATACAGCTAATATTTAAACTTTGTATATTTGTTTCACATCTGAAACTGATAATGCAAATAACAAATAAAAAGCCTTGGCTAAAAGCATTCGTAATAATTATATCAGTTTTATTCGTAGCCGGCAGTATTATTATTTATTTAATTTTTACTGAGAAGTTTGAAGATACGGGAAAGCAGGCTGCAGTTTTTTCCATTAGTGCTGCCGAACTTATTAAAGAATTTCAAACCAATGACAGTTCAGCCAATAAAAAATATGTAGAAAAAATAATTCTTGTAAATGGTACAATTGCGGAGACTGAAGTAGTCGATTCAGCTATCAATATAAAAATGAAGGATACTTTAACAGGTTCTTATATAATTTTTGCTTTTCAGGAACAACATATAAAAGAAGCAAAACAATTAAAAGAAGGTGATAATGCTTCCATTAAAGGTTCATGCAGTGGTGGTATTTACAGTAAAATATTAGAAACTGAATTTATAAGTTTTAAACGTTGTGCATTAAATAAATAAAAACTAAAAAAAATAAAACATGAAAAAATCTATTATCCTTTTTGCAATGATTGGTTTAACAACTTTGGCATTTGCACAAAAGAAACAAACAACTACTTCCGCAACTATCATTTTTGATGCAACCACCAGTTTAGATAAATTACCAAAAGCTGATAATAAAACTGTTATTGCAAGCCTTGATACAAAAACGGGTAATGTAGCTTTTGAATCTGTAATAAAAAGTTTTACATTCTCAAATCCAAAAATGCAGGAGCATTTTAATGGAGATAAATGGATGGATTCAGATAAGTTTGCAACAGCAACTTTTAGTGGCAAAATAACAAATCTATCAGCTGTAAATTTTAAAAAAGACGGTACTTACAAAGCTTATGTAACCGGAGATCTTTCTTTGCACGGTATTACAAAACCTATTACCACTGAAGCCTCTATTACTGTTTTAGGTAAAACAATAAGCACTATAACAAATTTTTCTGTAAAACTTGCAGATTTTGGAGTAAATGGTGGAGCAATAGCTGCAGGC
>JANLVW010000462.1:0-3848 GCA_031364205.1 Ferruginibacter sp. | reverse complement strand
CACCGGAAGGTCCAAACATTGGTTTGATTTCGACACTTTGTGTGCATGCAAAAATCAACGAAATGGGCTTTATCGAAACACCTTACCGTAAAGTAACTGCAGGTAAAGTGGACATGAAAAAAGTAACTTTTTTAAGTGCAGAGGAAGAAGACACAGCAAAGATTGCGCAAGCTAACGTTGACATTGATGAAAAAGGAAATTTTGTAGATGACAGAATTAAATCCCGTCAGACAGGCGATTTTCCAATTCTTGATAAAGGCGAAGTTGAGTGGATGGATGTGGCACCAAACCAGATTGTTGGTCTAAGTGCTTCCTTGATTCCTTTTCTGGAGCATGATGATGCCAACCGTGCACTGATGGGTTCAAACATGCAACGGCAGGCGGTTCCATTAATTAGACCGGAAGTGCCGATTGTTGGTACAGGTTTAGAAGGAAAAGCTGCCCGTGATGCACGTATTCAGGTACATGCAGATGGTGATGGGGTAGTAGAATATGTAGATGCAAATGAAATTCACGTTCGTTACAAGCGAAGTGAAATAGCACAATTAGTAAGTTTTGAAGATGCGCTTACTATTTATAAGTTGACAAAATTCGTACGTACCAACCAAGAGACAACTATCAATTTACGCCCTGCAGTTATTAAAGGTCAAAAAGTTTCTGAAGGCGATTTTCTTACTGAAGGCTATGCAACTTTAGGTGGAGAACTTGCCTTGGGTCGTAATATGAAAGTGGCATTCATGCCATGGAAAGGTTACAACTTTGAAGATGCGATCGTAATTTCTGAGAAAGTGGTAAAAGATGATTTGTTTACCTCTATACATATCAGTGAATTTGAAACAGAAGTGAGAGATACTAAATTGGGAGAAGAGGAATTAACGCCTGATATTCCAAACGTATCGGAAGAAGCTACAAAAGATCTTGATCAGAATGGCATAATTCGAATTGGCGCAACTATTAAAGAGGGTGATATCATTATAGGAAAAATTACACCAAAAGGTGAAAGCGATCCTACACCGGAAGAGAAATTACTTCGAGCAATTTTTGGTGATAAAGCCGGTGATGCAAAAGATGCATCCCTAAAAGCGCCAAGTGGTACAGAAGGTGTTGTAATTGACAAACGTTTGTTTCAACGCGCTAAGAAGGATAAAAATGCGAAGGTTCGTGAGAAAGCTCAGATAGATAAAATTGAGAAAAATCACGAGGCTAATGAAGAAAAATTAATGCAGATGTTGCAGGAAAAACTGCAAACAATGCTTTTGGAGAAAACAAGTCAGGGAATTACAAACAATTTTGGTGAAGTATTAATTGGTAAAGGAGTTAAGTTTACTGTTAAGAATCTTGCGGGAATTGATTATGTAAATGTAAATCCGCTTGGATGGAGTAATGATGAAAAAACGAATGATCTTATTAACACGTTACTACACAATTACAACATTAAATTCAACGAAGAATTGGGCCGTTACAAAAGAGAGAAATTCACCATCTCAATTGGAGACGAATTACCTGCAGGTGTTTTGAAACTAGCTAAAGTTTACATGGCTATTAAGCGTAAATTAAAAGTAGGAGATAAGATGGCGGGTCGCCACGGTAACAAAGGTATTGTGGCAAAAATCGTTCGTCAGGAAGATATGCCTTTCCTGGAAGATGGAACACCGGTTGACATCGTATTGAATCCCCTGGGTGTACCAAGTCGAATGAACCTTGGACAGATATATGAAACAGCATTAGGCTGGGCAGGTGAAAAATTAGGAGTACGCTTTGCAACACCGATTTTTGATGGTGCTTCTGTAGATGAAATTGCTGAGAACATTGAGAAAGCCGGTCTTCCTAAATTTGGTCATACTTATTTGTATGATGGAGAAACAGGAGATCGTTTTGATCAGAAGGCAACGGTGGGTATAATATATATTATCAAACTCCATCACATGGTAGATGATAAAATGCACGCACGTTCTATCGGACCATACTCACTTATTACACAACAGCCATTAGGAGGTAAAGCACAGTTTGGTGGACAACGTTTTGGTGAAATGGAGTGTTGGGCGCTTGAGGCTTATGGTGCATCCAACATCTTACAGGAATTATTAACTATAAAATCGGATGATATCATAGGGCGAGCAAAAACTTATGAAGCAATCGTGAAAGGCGATAACATTCCTCGAGGTGGTATTCCTGAATCATTCAATGTATTGGTACATGAATTAAGAGGATTAGGATTAGACCTTAAGTTTGAGTAAAAGTTCTTTACATGAATATTGAAAATTGAGTTTTGAATATTGAATATTTGTCTAGCCCCCCGGCAAAGCGAATGTTCAGTATTTAAATATTAAAACTTAATTGTAGAAAAAAGAAACGAACGAATATTCTAAGTTTCTTTATTCAAATTAAGTTTGATTCAAACAGAATTATTAATTATTAATTAGACAATTATCAATTAAATATGGCATTCAAAAAAGAAAATCGTCCGAGAGCAAGTTTTTCTCAGATTACGATTGGTTTGGCTTCGCCCGACAGCATACTTGAAAGAAGCTACGGAGAAGTTTTAAAGCCTGAAACTATTAACTACCGTACTTACAAACCTGAAAGAGATGGTTTGTTTTGCGAAAGAATATTCGGGCCTGTAAAAGATTATGAATGTGCTTGTGGAAAGTACAAGCGTATTCGATATAAGGGAATTGTTTGTGATCGTTGTGGTGTAGAAGTAACGGAAAAAAAGGTTCGCCGTGAAAGAATGGGTCACATTAAACTAGTTGTACCCGTTGTTCATATCTGGTACTTTAAATCATTGCCAAATAAAATTGGTTACTTACTTGGAATGAGTTCTAAGAAATTAGAAACTATCGTTTATTATGAGCGTTTTGTAGTTATCAATTCTGGTATACGTGCAGATAAAGGACAGAATTATGGTGATCTTTTAACAGAAGAAGAATATTTGGATATTTTGGATACACTACCAAAAGAAAACCAAATGCTTCCGGATGAAGATCCAGAAAAATTCGTTGCTAAAATGGGAGCAGAAGCCGTACATGCAATGCTTCAGCGTCTAGACCTTGATCAACTAAGTTTTGATCTTCGTAACTCAGCAGCCAACGAAACATCTCAACAACGCAAGGCAGATGCATTAAAACGTTTGAGCGTTGTAGAAAGTTTTCGTGACGCTAATACAAGGATATTGAACCGTCCTGAATGGATGGTAATGCAATATATCCCGGTTATTCCACCCGAACTTCGTCCATTAGTTCCTTTGGACGGTGGTCGTTTTGCATCTTCCGATTTAAATGATCTTTACCGTCGTGTAATTATTCGTAACAATCGTTTAAAGCGTTTGTTGGAAATTAAAGCACCCGAAGTAATTCTTAGAAACGAAAAAAGAATGTTGCAGGAAGCAATAGATTCTCTTTTTGATAACTCCCGTAAATCAAATGCTGTAAAAGCAGAAGGTGGACGTGCGTTAAAATCTTTGAGTGATGTATTAAAAGGCAAGCAAGGACGTTTCCGTCAGAATCTATTAGGTAAGCGTGTGGATTACAGCGGTCGTTCTGTAATTGTTGTAGGGCCCGAATTAAAAATGCATGAGTGTGGTTTGCCGAAAGATATGGCGGCAGAATTGTTTAAGCCGTTTATTATTCGTAAACTCATTGAAAGAGGTATTGTAAAAACTGTGAAATCTGCCCGTAAATTGGTAGATAAGAAAGAAGCAATCATCTGGGATATTTTAGAGAATATTTTGAAGGGTCATCCGGTAATGTTGAACAGAGCCCCAACCCTTCACAGATTGTCTATACAGGCGTTCCAACCAAAATTAATTGAAGGAAAAGCAATACAGTTGCATCCTTTGGTTACTGCGG
>JANLVW010000441.1:0-3431 GCA_031364205.1 Ferruginibacter sp. | reverse complement strand
CTCTAATTTAATGGTAGATTTTTCAAACAAGGGCGAACCAATATTATAAAGATTTGTTCCAGGTGTTACCTGATAAAATCCAATTGCACTTAGTACATACCATGCACTCATTTGTCCGCAATCTTCGTTACCTATAAGACCGTCAGGAGTATTTTTATAAAATTCTTTCTGAATTTTATTAATTATTTTCTGTGCTTTCCAGGGCGAATTTGTATAATTGTAGAGGTAAGCAATATGGTGACTTGGTTCATTGCCATGTGCATATTGTCCTATCAATCCGGTAATGTCACTTTGCTCTCTCCCGGTTGTTTTTGTGGTGGTGCTAAACAATGCATCCAACTTTTTTTCTAAGGCATCTTTGCCACCTGTCATTTGTAAATACCCAGAAATATCCTGCGGCATGTAGAAACTGTACTGCCAGGCATTGGCTTCTGTATAATTGTTGTTTACTTCCTTGGGGTCAAAAGGACTTAACCAATCACCGTTTTTACGTGGTCGCATAAATCCGGTTTTTGGCTCGAGCACATTTTTATAATACTGTGCCCGCTGTAAAAATTCATTATACACATTTTGATTTCCTATTGCTTTAGCAAATATGGCAATGCACCAGTCGTCGTATGCATATTCCAAAGTGCGGCTTACACTTTCCTGCTCATCCTCACTTTCAATCAAACCCTTTGTTTTGTAAGCCGCTAAACCAAAATGATTCATGTGAGCACTATGGAGCATTGCTTCTAATGCAAGCTTGGTATCAAAATTTGTAATACCTTTCATGTAAGCATCAACAATTACCGGAATACTGTGGTAGCCTATCATACACTCGGTTTCATTACTTGCCAATTCCCATACAGGCAACCTGCCACCTTCCTTATATTGTGTCAAAAATGTTTCAATATAATCGAGCGTTCTTGCTTTATCAATAATGGTGTAAAGTGGATGTGCCCCACGGTAAGTATCCCATAAACTAAAAACCGAATAGTAAGTGTATCCGTCTGCTTTGTGAATATTGTTATCCCGACCTCTGTATGTCTCATCAACATCCATGTTTATACAAGGCACTACCGCAGTATGATAAAGAGCCGTATAAAATATTTTCTTTTTCTCTTCATCACCCTTTACATCTATTTTACCAAGCTCTTTATTCCAATTTTTTTCGGCTGCAAGCTTTGTATTTTCAAAGTCCCAGCCTGGTAATTCTGCTGCAAGATTCTTTTTAGCACCTTCTACACTCACAGGAGATAGTGCAACTTTTACATAAATATTTTTATTTGCTGCTAAATCAAACTGAAAAAATGCTTTTATATTTTTGGATGAAAGTGTATCCCCTATAATTTTATTGGTGGACATTTCATTGTTCCAAATCCCATAATTTTTAATTGATTTTGAAAACTTCATTACAAAAAAGACGTATTGGTTTTGCGCCCAGCTTTTGCTTCTCCGCATACCACTTACTGTAACACTGTCTTCTAATTTTAAGGATGATTCCAAGACTTCATCTCTATGTTTTAAATCTAAAATAATGGTATTATCATTTTCATTAGAAAATGTGTAATGGTGAAAGCCAACTCTTTCTGTTGTTGTAAATTCCGTTTTTATATTTCCATTATCTAACAATACACTGTAATAACCTGCAGATGCATTTTCATTTTTATGAGAAAATGTAGAACCGTATATTTTATTATCTGATGATGGTGTGCCGGCCATTGGCATTACCAAAATATCGCAGTAATCGGGTATACCGGTGCCGCTTAGGTGTGTGTGAGTAAAACCATAGATATAATTATCGTCATGATGATAACCGCCACAACCATCCCAACCTTCTAACCTTGTATCAGGACTTAACTGTACCATACCATGCGGTGCAGTTGCCCCTGGATAAGTATGACCGTGACCGCCTGTTCCTATAAAAGGATTTACAAGTTTTGAATAATTTGTTTGTGCAAAAGAAAATGATGAAATAAGCAGTGCAACCAATGTAAAAAGCCGATAGATTTTCATAAATAAATTGTAAGACTTAAAGCTATTTAAAAGTGATTACAATATCTGTAAAATAAAAAAATGAAATGTATTAAAATATGCTGCACAAAAAAAGCTCCCTTAAATAAGGAAGCTCAGTATAAAAAATTAAAATTTTTTAAAATGGTAAGTCATCGTCCAATGGCATGTCGGCTGCAGCCATTGGTGTGCGGGCAGTTACTTGAGCCATGTGACCAGAATTTGAAACATTACCTGCGTTGGAATTAGCATATCCAACTTGTGGTTGTCCTCCGGGATTTTCATTTTTGCCTCCCAATAATTGAATATTTTGAACCCTCATACGTAAAGTAGCTGCAACATTTCCATCTTTATTTGTATAACCTTCTGCTTCCGGCGCACCTTCTGCATAAACCATTTGTCCTTTTAAAAGATAAGGAGAAATAGCTGTTTTGTCTGTCCAGTAAGCGCATTCAACCCAGGTTGTTTTTTCTTTTTGGTTGCCCTGGGCATCTTTAAAACGCTCTGTATGAGCTACGCTGAAATTAATTACGTTTTTGCCATTTACCTCTTTTACGATGCAATCTTTTCCAAGATTACCTACGATTTGTAATTTTACCATAACTGTTTTTTAAGTGATGTATTTGTTTAATTGATGTATCTAATAAAGTTAAAATAAAAATGTAGTCCCTGCTCTTGAAATCTCATCCAAATCTTTCGTCTTTCATCCATTGTCTTGCGACTAAGATCTTGTGTTTACTGTCTATTCCTATCTAGTTCATTTTCTTCTTTAGCGTACTTACTTGATCCTGCAAATTGTTTACAAGGTTTGCCAAAGAATTTACATCCCATCTTTGCTGAGCCGCTACTTTTCCTATAACAACCTGGGCAGACCATAATTCTACAATATCTTCTGCATTTACCTGGTAAGGCTGGTATGATGGATTGTCGCTTACCAAAGTAATTTTTGTTTTATTTTTTGCATTGCGAACCAGCCTTTTATAAACGATGCCCTCATTGCGACTTACAACTATATATGCAGCATTGTTTTTTGCATCTTCAATGTTGTCCGTTTTTTCGCCTACAATAATACTTCCGCTTGGGGTAGGCAACATACTGTCACCAATAATTTCAAATGCACGGTAGTTTCCGCCGGCAAGCATCGGCAAGGTGAACGTGTTCAGTTCGTCTATAAATTCTGCATCAGCATAACCTGCAAGATAACCTGCGGCAGCTTTTACAGGAACAAAATGAATGACATTACGTTCTTCAGTCATCATTTTCTGTTTGCGGCGTTTCATTAAATAACTGCCACTTTCATTACTGAGGTCTTTCAAAAAAAGCTCATCAAGACTCAGTTTATAAATATCTGCAATCAATTCGAGCACATCCAACCGAGGGTCTGCTCTTTCTTCTTCGTAAGCACCAATTAACGATCGTTTAATACCGAGTTTGTT
>JANLVW010000413.1:0-2011 GCA_031364205.1 Ferruginibacter sp. | reverse complement strand
AATGTTCTCAACAAGTCTCCGAGTACTTCACCCTCTTCACTATAATTTGGTAAAATTCTTTTTACCGTCGGGTTTTCTTTGTAAAAATCTTCTAATTGTTTTGCAAAAATTTCATCTTTTGCAATATTAAAATAAACCTGGGGTGCAGTTGTTTTAAGCAACATAGTATAATCCTGTTCGCTTAAAAATGTTTTATAAAAGGCAGGTTTTGCTTTAACACTGTCTTTGTTTAAAAACATGCGGGCTATATCCCTGTTTCTTACAACAATAAGACCTGTTTTTTGCCTGTCAAGCTGTAAATCTTCAACAACATCTCCCTGCTTTAAAAGTTGGGTTAGATAAACCTGGTTTACTTCGATACCTGCTGTTGATACAGTTCTAAAAACATTCCATAATATTAGTGCCAGTAAAACTGCACCCCAAAGCCAATATAAATTGAATTTTGGTTTTTTATTCGGGTCATTACTTAGCCCTGGAATTTTATCTGAACCAGGAATTTTTTTGTTATTCGGTGGAATATTATTTTGTTGTGCCATTTGTCCTTGTACGATCTTATAATGCTTTTTTAAATATTATTTTTCAGTGTGTTCAGTTGATACTGCGTCGCTCCACATTTCTTCCAATTGATAGAACTTTCTTGGCTCTGGCAACATAATGTGTACAACAACATTTACGTAGTCTATCAATATCCATTGCTGCGCCTGTCTGCCTTCATGCTTGTAAGCACTTTCGTTGCATCGTTCTTTTACTTCATGCTCAATTTCATCTGCAATTGCTTTTAAAAGGGAGGGGTTGTTTGCTTCGCATATAATAAAAAAATCTGCAACTGCTTCCGGAATTTTGCGGAGGTCCAGACTAATTACGTTTTCACCTTTTTTTTCGTGAATAGCGTTTATAATTGTTTTGATTATTTTACTACCCTTGGTTAGCCTTGTGATGGTATTTTTTTTGCGTGTCTCTAACACACTTAAATTATTGTTCAAATTTTACTCTTTTTGTTAAATGAATCCATGTATATAACATGTTGTGCAGTGCTAAAACTGTAGCTTGCGGTTGTAAACAAAACTACAATTTCTTTTTTACCTAACGGCTATAATGATGATCGATAACCAAACATTTACCATTTTAGATGCTGTTGAAAGTACCAACAACTATGCCATGGCAAAGGCACATGAAGGTTTGGCTGTAGATGGGCAGGCATGGTTTGCCAGAGATCAATGGGGTGGAAAAGGACAAAGAGGAAATATGTGGATTAGTGAAAAAGATAAAAATATAATAATGACAATCATTTTAAAGCCGGATAAGCTTTTCAGAACAAATATGTTTTTGTTTAATGCAGTAGTTGCATGCACTTGTCACCAGTTTTTATCAAATATTATCGGGCAGAAAACTTATATAAAATGGCCAAATGATATTTATTTTAATGACAGAAAGGCAGGAGGAATTTTAATTGAAAATATATTTTCGAACAAAGAATGGTTATGGGCTGTTATTGGTATTGGGTTAAATGTAAATCAAATAAATTTTGGACCCGACAATATAAATGCTACTTCTTTAAGAACTGTTTGTAGCCAAATTTTTAACCCAATAGAATTAGCAAAAAAACTGCACGAATTACTTTTAGCAAATTTTAAAGAGATAAGCAATGTTGGAGAAGACTTTTATTTTGATTATTATAACAAACAGCTTTACAAAAAAAATGAAACAGTAAAACTGAAAAAAGAAAATATCATTTTTAGCACCTTTATAAAGGAAGTAAACAAGCAGGGGCAGTTAATAACTTATGATGCTTATGAAAGGCAGTTTAATTCTGGAGAAATAAAATGGTTATTGTAAAATATTGTTGCTGGTTACTAAAACGGGCAAACTGTTTTTTTTAATGTTTAGATTCTGATACATACGGTGCATAACCTGTAAATGTGGTAAGGTGAGTACAGATAATATAATAAGCAGGGCAAAAAGCATATTCATGTCCGGTAAGAAATAATTTAAAACAAAAAATATCATAAAC
>JANLVW010000411.1:0-1507 GCA_031364205.1 Ferruginibacter sp. | reverse complement strand
GCTAGCATACTGTCTGCCAACACCACTTTCATAAACAGGCCCAGTGTTATTAAAAGCAATCCCTGCATCAGTTGCTTTTTGTTAGCAGTACGTGGGCTTTCAAATTGCGGCACAAGTTGGGGTGGGCGCACAATAGGCCCTGCAACCTGGTGCGGAAAAAAAGTAACGAATAATGAAAAATCCAGGAACGATTTTACAGGCTCACTCCTCTTTTTATACATATCTATTGTATAACACAGGGTGGTAAATGTGTAAAAAGATATGCCTGCCGGCAGAATAATATTAGGCTTCGCAGGTTGATAATTCATGCCCATAGCATTTACAAGCATAGTAAAGTTTTCCAGCAAAAAACCACCATATTTAAAAAAGCACAACATCCCAAGGTTGCCACAAAGGCTTAGCACCAGCAGCAGTTTGCGCTTGTGCTTGTTGGGTTCAGTATAAAGTGCTCGGCCCACAAAATAATCTACAATGGTAGCCAGCCAAAGCAACAGTATAAAAGGCGGGTTCCATGCTGCATAAAAAATATAGCTGGCTAGTAAAAGGTTTATCTTTTTTACTTTCCAGGGCAATGGCAGGTTATGCAAAAAAAGCATAATCCCAAAAAAAACCATAAATGTATAAGAGTTAAATACCATGGCAAACTGTATTAAAAATTATATAATATATTAATTAAATGCAATAGGGTTTTTTGCAAACTTCCAGCCTTTTTCCTGCTCAAGAATGCGTGCAAGGTTTTTGGTAAATACAATGGCATCGGCCTGTTTTAAATGAGAAAATTCCGGGCATATAAAATGGTCAATGGCAGGATAGTCCTTAAAATGTATACCGCCCACGCCAGTTGCAGCCAGAAGTTTATCCCAATATACAACTCGGGGAAAACCCATTTGCTCACCCTGCCAATAAGGTCCGCTGGATGGGGTTCTTACAAATATTACCTGTCCGCCTCTCTGTTTAATTTTATCAATGTCCTTACGTACAGTGGCTATTATGGAGTCTGTTTTAGCTGGGTTTGGTGGGGGATCTTTGCTTATACTGCGGAAAAAATTCCATAAGCCCTTCACCTGGTTTTGAAGCGTGGTATCTTTTTCAAACCGGTCTGTCATTATATCTTGCCGGTCAAAATTGCTGGGGTTAAAATCTCGGGGGAAGCCATTGGGTAGGGCAAATACACCCGGGCGTTTTTTAATTGGCAGGTAATCTAGCAGTGCCGAAAGAGATAAATGATCCTTGTTTAAAAACACAAACCTATCTTCCAATTGGTGGTTTACTAAAAAACTAAATCTTTGCGCGGGTGTTCTTTTCTTATAATAAGCCACTCTTTTAGCAGGGTCTGTAATGTTAGGGGGCGCAGTGCTGAAGAAGAGTCCTTCGGTAACATCAATTACAAGTTTGCCTTTAAATTTATCATCTGTCGCTAGGTCGTCCAGTATTGGCAGCGGCGAATTTCCTTCAATAGCAAGTTGTATCGCATGGTCGCCCGTAAGTTGTTGCCAGGTAGCAATAT
>JANLVW010000382.1:0-1919 GCA_031364205.1 Ferruginibacter sp. | reverse complement strand
AGATTGTAGAGACAAAGAATTAATCACACCTACTATTTGCCAACCTGTAAATGCAGATGGTGTTGGTAAATGTCCTGATCCTGAATGTTGTAAAAATATAGGAACAGCAGGCACAGGAGTTGTAGCAGTTGTTTGTCCAAGCGATTACCCAAGTCTTACATTTAAAGGAAATGTTCAAACCCTAAGCAACGATACAAAAGCAATGCTTGCATCTGTAGCTTCTAAAATGAAAGCAAATCCTACATGCAATGTTAGTGTAACAGGTTATCCTGAAGCATCTAAGGCAGCTCAAGCGGTTTGTAATAAAAGAAACGAAGCAATTAAAATGTATCTTGTTGAAAAAGAAGGTATCAGTGCTGATCGTATTTCTACAAATTGTCAAGTAAGCGATGGTGCTAACAAGAACACTGTTGATATTAAATCAAACTAAATAGTATTAAATTTTAAAAGCCCTTTCAACTCTGAAAGGGCTTTTTGTTTATAGAAATGTTTATATTTTCATTAACTAAGCAATTTTGGATAATAAATATTATTGTACCATTTTTGAAGCAAATAAGTTAATTTCGCAAATATTTATGAAGGCAATATTTAGGATTATTTTAATAATGTTTGTTTTTACAGGGTTATCTTCCTGTAGCAAGTTTAGCAAAATTCAAAAGAGTAATGATACATCTTACAAACTCCAAAAGGCAGATGAATTTTACTCAAAGAAAAAATATAGAAATGCTCAATTACTTTATGAAGAATTATTCCCCTCTGTAAAAGGAACAGAAAAGTTTGAAGATTTGTACTATAAATGGGCTTATTGTTTTTATTATCAAAAGCTTTATAAGGATGCAGAAAATCTTTTTAAAGGTTTTTTAGAAGTGTTTCCTAATAGTCCACGTGCTGAGGAAGTAGATTATGTAAGAGCTTACTGTTATTTTAAACAAAGTCCTAAAATTGAATTAGAGCAGGTTAATACGTTGAAGTCAATGAACATGATGCAGATATTTATAAATACGCATCCTGGTTCATCTCGAATAAAAGATGCTACTGCTATCATTGATGAGGGTAGAGCAAAGCTAGAGTTAAAAGAAGCACGCTCTGCACAGCTATATTATAATTTAAACCAGTTTAGATCTTCAGGCTTGTCTTTTAATAGTTTGTTGAACAATTATCCTGAATCTCAAAAGGCGGATGAATATAAATTGATGGTGGTTAAATCGTTTTACAGGTTTGCGAAACTAAGTGTTCCTGAAAAGCAAATTGAAAGATTTGAAAAAGTTACAACAGAATACCTCGATTTTGCGGATAGATTTCCTGAAAGTAAATTATTAAAAGAAGCAGAAGATTACAGTAAATTAAGTCAAAAAAATATAAAAGAACTAACAAATGAGCAAACTTCGTCGTCAGCAAAGCTCTAATACGAGCAGTAGCGTTGAACCCAAAAAATTATCTGATATGAAAGATAAAACGGGTAATTTGTATGAATCTATAGCTATAATGGCTAAAAGAGCGAATCAAATTAATATTACTGTTAAAGAAGAACTTCACAGTAAACTAGAAGAATTTGCAAGCCATACGGATAGTTTAGAGGAAGTTCATGAAAATAAAGAACAGATAGAAATATCTCGTGCCTATGAGCGTATGCCCAATGCAGCTTTACTTGCTACAACAGAGTTTTTAGAAGATAAAGTTTACTTCCGAAAAAATGATGAGGATCTTTTTAGTTAAGATTGTACTTTAAATTTTTACAAAGAATTATTAATAAATTTAGCGACGGTATAAGCCGTCGTGTTTTTTTTTTTTGTTTGTGAAAAAAAAATTATTATTGCGGTTTCGGGAAGTATTGCTGCATATAAAATAGCAACACATGTTATATTACTTATTAAAAGTTGTGCTGAGGTTAAAATTGTAATTAAAAAAGCTGCCACACA
>JANLVW010000371.1:0-2412 GCA_031364205.1 Ferruginibacter sp. | reverse complement strand
CCTATTAAAATGAAAAATAACTTTTGCATGTTGTAATTTTAAAAATAAATCTAGTTTATTGCAAAAAATAATGAATTTTTTATCTCACATTACAACAATACAATAACAATTATACAACCATTATCTATTTATTAAAAAATGCATCCAACAATCCACAGTAAATTACCAAATGCAGGTACTACCATATTTACCATTATGAGTTCTCTGGCTGTAGAACACAATGCCATAAACCTGGGTCAGGGTTTTCCGGATTTTGAAATGAACCAGGCATTACCGGAACTTGTTTCAAAAGCTATGGCTGATGGTCACAACCAATATGTTCACATGAATGGTTTGTCGCTTTTGCGGGAAAGAATTTCTGAAAAGGTAAAAAAATTATATAATGCTGATGTTCACCCTGCCGATGAAATTACCATCACACCCGGAGGTACTTACGCTTTGTATACTGCTCTCACCGCTATTTTACAACCCGGGGATGAAGTAATTGTTTTTGAGCCGGCCTACGATTGTTACATTCCACAAATCGAATTAAGTGGTGCGATTGCAGTTACTGTTCCACTTACTGCGGGCAATTATAAAATAGACCAGGCGCTTACAAGATCAAAAATTACAGCAAAAACTAAAGCTATAATGATCAACTCTCCACACAACCCCAGCGGTGCTGTGTTGGAAGAAAGTGATATGGAATTTTTGAGCGATATAGTTAAAGGAACGGGTATTTTTATCATAAGCGATGAAGTGTATGAACACCTGATTTTTGATGGTAAAAAACATTTGTCTGTACTGCTGTATCCTGAATTGTATGAAAGAAGTTTTGTAACATTTTCATTTGGCAAAGTATATAATTGTACCGGTTGGAAAACTGGCTATTGTATTGCGCCACCAATGCTTACAAAAGAGTTTAGAAAAATTCATCAGTTTAATGCGTTCACCGTTTTTAGTCCGGTACAATACGCACTTGCTGCTTTTTTAGAAAATGAAAATGAGTATTTAAACCTCGGTAGAATGCTCCAGCAAAAAAGAGATTATTTAAAAGTATTGATGGCTAAGACTCGCTTTGAACCTTTGCCTAGTTTTGGCAGCTATTTTCAAATATACAGCTATAAAAACATCAGTGAAGAAAATGAATATGATATGGCAGTCAGACTTGTAAAAGAATTTGGTGTGGCAACTATTCCTGTAAGCGCCCTCTATAAAATACCTACCAATAACCAGGTATTGCGTTTTTGTTTCAGTAAAAAAGAAAGTACTTTGGAAGCGGCTGCCCAAAAATTGCTAAATATTTAAGTAAAAAAATATCTTATTAATAATCATATCTCATTTTAAAAGTATTATATATTTCATTTTCAATTCTTTATAATTTACATTTTTAGCTTCAAATCGCTAATAAATTTAGACCTTCTCTTATACCACACCACTAAATAATTATTTTAAAAAAATTTTTAAAAAAATTATTAAAAAATAGTTAAATGTAAAATTATTGTTATAGTTTACATTTCCTTCTTTACGAAGCACTTTAAAAATCCCCCAACATTTACTTCCTTTATCCGGAAGAACCCACTGCCACTGAAGACTAACTCCTGAAATTTAGGATTTATATATAAATCCGTTTAAAATCCTATTCTGTATCGCCAGTTTTGGCGGGGGCAATTTATTTTTTATTTAAAAAATTTTAAACATGAAAGTTTTCAACACAAACAAAGAGTATTGTCAGGGTGTCCTACACACGCTGTACAAAAAGTTAACGCGGAGCATTAAAGTATTTTTAATGCTGTTTTTGTTTATCGGATTTGCTGTGCAATACTCATTTGCGCAGGTTCCCTCCTGTAATGGTATGATGGCATCAAAACCGGTTGCATGCCCTAATGACCACATTGTTATGACTGCAACTCAGGCGCTTGGCTCAAATGGGGTTACGTTGACTTGGACCATAACAAATAATAGCTCAGGGGCTTTTTTTACAAATGGATCAAAAGCAAATTTAGGCACAACAGTTACATCGATTGCAACAGATGGTGCAAATACCCAATTAGTTAATGTAGGGCCAAATGGAACTGGATTTACTGTGACAGATCAACCCTCTGGTCTAAATGCATTACCTTGTCAAGCATCTGTAAACGTCGATAAGATTACGGTCACTGCAAATGCTCCTCCAATAAAATGTAATGGGGGAACCTCTACTGTAACAGCTCTTGCCAATTCCACTTTTAACCCAGGTGAAGTTTTTACTTATACGCTATATAATAGCAACAACACAACAACGGGCATTATTTCTGGACAATCTTCTGGCATATTTACAGGCGTAAGTGCCGGATCGTATTATGTAATTGCAGGCGGTGCAGATGCAGGATGTTCTGCGCAATCTAACGCAGTAACCGTTACACAGCCAACTTTATTAACAGCAACAAGCAG
>JANLVW010000367.1:0-3332 GCA_031364205.1 Ferruginibacter sp. | reverse complement strand
TCCAGCATCTGGTCAATACTTAATTCCCAGCCTTCTTCTTTGTTTGCGTACAGGCGAGAATAAGAGCAAAATTTGCAACTGAAAACACATACATTGGTAGGTTCAATATGAAAATTTCTATTAAAATATGTTTTGTCTCCATGAAATTTCTCTCTTATATAATTTGCCAGAGAACCTACAAAAGGTAGATCAGCTTTTTCAAATAATTTCAAGCATTCATCATCAGTAATGCGTTCAGCACTTTTTACTTTTATGGCAATACTTTTTAGAGAAATATCAGTTGTAAAATTTATTAAAGTATCAATTGAAACACTCATTAATATTAAGTTTTATCAAATTTACGAAACATAATGTCTTAGGTATTTATTATAAAAAATTTTAGTTTTCCTTAAAAGGGAATTATAACAATCATTGTTTCTAAAAATACTAATAAAAATATTTTATTTGCAGCAAATAATAATTTAATAACTTACCAATTCAATGTTTGATAACCGCATTTAAGTAACATATAAATAATGAATTTAAATTTTCGGCTGATAACAATGAATTTCCTTCAGTTCTTTGTGTGGGGTATTTGGTTAATTTCACTTGGTGGCTACATGTTTACTTTACCCGGCGATATGAGTGTTAGGGGAAGCCTTGTGGGAGCAACCTACGGAACAATGGGTTGGGCAAGTTTATTTATGCCCGCTCTCATGGGTATTATAGCAGACAAGTACCTGCGTGCAGAAATAGTTTTGGGAATTTGTCATTTACTTGCCGGAGGTTGTTTGTATTATGCAGGTACACTTACCAATGCTAACGATTTGTATTATGCAATCTTTTTTACGAGTTGCTTTTATATGCCTACCATTGCTTTAAGCAATTCTGTTTCTTACACTTTACTTTCCAAGAATAATTTTGATGTGCAAAAAAGCTTTGCACCTATAAGAGTTTGGGGTACAATTGGATTTATTATAGCAGAGTGGCTGGTAGATTTGTTTGGTTGGACAGGCAATAACAAACAATTTAATTTTGCGGCAGTTGCGGAAGTAGCTACAGCTATGTTTTGTTTTACACTGCCTGCCTGTAACATAAATAAAAATACAGAGAAAAAAAGTTTTTCCCAAATATTAGGACTAGATGCTTTTGTTCTGTTTAAAGACAAAAAGATGACAGTTTTCTTTTTATTTGCTATGCTAATCGGTGCAGCTTTGCAGATAACTAATATGTTTGGAACTTCTTTCTTACTGGATTTTGGTGCCGTTGATGTTTACAAGAATTCTTTTGCAGTAAAGCATTCAAATATTATGATTTCGCTTTCTCAAATTTCTGAAACCTTATTTATATTAACAATCCCTTTTGTATTAAAACGCTACGGTATAAAAAAAGTAATGCTTATCAGCCTATCAGCATGGGTATTACGGTTTGCATTGTTTGGAATTGGTAACCCCGGTTCAGGTTTTATTTTTCTAATAATGTCTATGATAGTATATGGAATGGCATTTGATTTCTTTAATATATCTGGCTCATTATATGTAGAAAAACAAACTGATAGTAAAATAAGGTCCAGTGCGCAAGGATTATTTATGCTTATGACTAATGGCCTTGGTGCTATATTCGGAGGTTTGTTTGCAGGCAAAATAGTAGATTATTTTACTACTACCGTAAACAATGTTGGTGTCAAAGATTGGCAAAGTATCTGGTTTAGTTTTGCCGGATATGCATTTATTATTTTAGTCCTCTTTTTATTGTTGTTTCGATACAAGCATAGCGATGAAGATGTAATTGCGTTAAAAAACTAGTATAAAAAGCCCCCGCTCTTTCATAAAAACGGGGTTTTTTATATATTTGAAAAAATTATTTTAAAGCCTCTATTTTTTTTACAAAATTTGCTTTTGGTTGTGCACCAACAAGTTTATCTACCACTTCTCCATTTTTAAGAAACAAAATAGCCGGAATACTTGTTATGCCATAGGTAGTGGAAATCTGAGGGTTTTGATCAACGTTCAATTTACCAACATTAATTACACCTTCATATTCTTTTGCAAGTTCAGCAATTACCGGTCCGATAGCACGACAAGGGCCACACCATTCTGCCCAAAAATCAACTACAGTTAATTTATCTGAATCTAATACTTCTGTTTTAAAGTTTAAATCTGTGAATTCTAGTGCCATAATATAAATTTTAATTTTGTATTGCAGTTAAATATGCTGCTCTAAGTGATTATTACAAATGTATAACCAGTATGCAGAATTTGCACTATTGACATATCCACAATAGGAGGATAAAAAATAATCTAATATAGTTCTGCTATGCTGTCAGTACACTTACGCCAATATCATTTCTATTGTTTAAGTAAATAGCCATATCATCATTCATGGTAAAACTTTTTTCCAGTGTATATAAACCTATTTTCATTTTATCTTCAAAATCTTTTATTATAAATTTTAAAGTGGTTTTACCCGGATGTTCTTTCACATTTGTTTCTAGAAAATTAATCATCTCCGGTTTTATGTCTTCGGGTTGAATTTCTATTTTTACCTCTTTGGTTAAAGTTGATTTTACGGTTTCAAGTAAATGAAGCCTGCTTATTTTAAACTCATAATTATCACTGTTGTAACGTTGTTTAAAGCCACCTTCCATCATAATGATTGTACCTTTTTCTAAGTACTTACTAAACTTTACATAATCTTCACTAAACATAGCAAAATCAGTTTTACCACTAAAATCTTCCATATGCAGAATACCAAAATTTTTACCGGTTTTTGTAACACGGTGCTGCCCATCTGTTACTAACCCTGCCAGCCTGAATATTCTAGATGGTGGAGTAACGTCAACAGCATTTTTTATGTCAATAAATTCTGATAAAGGACTAATACCATAATGTGTTAGTTCAAATTTAAAATCATCAAGTGGGTGACCACTCATATACATACCTGTTACATCTTTTTCAAAATTTAATTTTTCTATTAATTGAAAAGGTAGGCACTGTGCAAGTTTGGGAGGTACAATATCAGGCATTTGTAAATCTCCAAAAAGGGTATTTGTATTGCTTGAAAGTTGCGCCTGGTATTGGCCTCCAAAGCGGATAATTTTTTCAAGTCCATTTATCGTATCGCCTGGGGCTACATAAAAGTATTGTGCTCTATGTGCATTTTTAAAACAATCAAAAGCACCTGAATAGGCAAGACTTTCGAGCGATTTCTTATTGACTGTCCTTTGATTTACTCTTTTTATAAGATCATAAATTGAAGAAAAGCTGCCGCGTTTTTCGCGTTCTTCAATGATGTTTTCAAGGGCCGCTTCGCCAACACCTTTCATACCACTGAAGCCAAACCTGATTTCTCCT
>JANLVW010000363.1:0-3977 GCA_031364205.1 Ferruginibacter sp. | reverse complement strand
CATACTTTGAAAAAGCTGCAGCACTAAATCCTGAAAAAAATGCATGGGCATACGAACTTGGTTACTTTATTACAACAACAACAATTATAGAAGTGCAGTAACTGCTTTTGAAACTGCTGCAAAAAACGGTTATGCAACAAGTAACGATTTTAATGAAAATTATGGTTATTCCTTGCTATACAGTGGTCAATATGCAAAGGGTGAAGAAAAGTTGATTGGTATTTATCAGAAAAAAGGTAATAAAGAAATGTTGAGAGATTTGGCTCAAATTCTTTACGAACAAAAACAATATGATCGCTCGCTAGATTATTGTCAGAAATTATTGGAAGCTGACCCTAAAGATGCCAAAGCTCTTTATCAGGCAGGTTTAACTTTTCAAAAAATGGGAAAAAAAGAAAAAGGTCAGGGAATGTGTGACAAGGCTATTGAAATGGATCCATCACTTGCATCAAAAAGATCGAAATCTATGGATTTGAGCGGAGCATTATAAAAAAAGCTTAAGCGGAATATAAATTTTTAAGAATAAAATTTTAATGTCAAATCCCTCATGCAGAGGGATTTTTTTAATTCATCATTAATACGTTCACACTTCTTTGTAAAATATTAAAGGCAATTTCTGCCATAAGATTTTCTTTATCTAAGGTTGGGTTTACCTCTGTAATTTCAAAGCAGCATATTTTTCGGTTTTGCATAAATTTACTTATTAAATCTTCTGCTTCCCTTTCTCTTAAACCATTGCTTACAGGCGTTCCTGTCCCACGGGAAATGGCAGCATCTAAACTATCTACATCAAAACTTACATAAATATCTGTGCAGTCACTAAGGTGCCGCAGCACTTTTCTGCTAACACTTTCTGCACCATTTCTGCGCACTTCTGCCGTGGTAATAACTTTCATACCATGCTTTTCAATCAAATGTTTTTCTTCTTTTTCATAATCCCTCAGAGCAATAAAAACAATGTCCTCAGGCAAAACCTTTTGGGGAATTTTTCCAATGTTTTTTAACTGGTTCCACATATTAGCCGTCTTTTCATCAAGCTCATGTACACTGCATTCCAAATTATCATCGGCAATGGCTGTAGATAATGGCATGCCATGCATATTGCCTGTGGGGGTTGTGTATGGTGTATGCAAATCTGCATGTGCATCTATCCATATTACACCAAGTTTGCTTTTAGGCTTTGCCATTTTAATACCCGCAATGGTACCGCCTGCATTACTATGATCACCGCTTAATATAACCGGAAAAAAATTTCCTTTTATACTTTCGTTTACGGCTTTGCTGATGCGCTCATACATAGTTAACACGCCATGTATGCGTTTTGCGTAAGGAGACTTTATGGGTTCAAAAAGTAAATTATTTTCTACCTCTATTTTCTCGGAAGGAAAGTGAACAAAAAAATTGCTCATAAAATCGAGCGCAGCAATTTTTATTGCATCAATACCGAGGGAAGCTCCCCTTGTGCCAGCGCCA
Source organism: Ferruginibacter sp. (assembly GCA_031364205.1). Lineage (GTDB taxonomy): Bacteria > Bacteroidota > Bacteroidia > Chitinophagales > Chitinophagaceae > Ferruginibacter. The sequence continues at coordinate 2,504 of JANLVW010000363.1, read as the reverse complement.
ATTTCAGAAGGTACTTCTATGATCTTAATATTTTTCATAACCCTAATTTGAATTACATTTTTTAATTGTACAGTTTGCAAAACTTTAGCCGGGAGAAATCAACTAAAAGATAAAATCATTTAAAGCTTCTTTTCCTTAATAACTTTAAATCTTGTAAACATATCTTCACTGTACCATTTTTGTTGTCTTGTTTTTTGAATAACCTCTGCATGTTCTTTCATTCCGTAGGCGAAGTTTTTCATGGCAGCCTTACTTTCCCAAATACTAAAAGTTGCCTGCTTTATCCATGGAATTTCACCTACGCCATAAGAGGTTATAAACCCATCAGCTTTCACCATTTTCGCAGCCACAGGAGCAACATTCTGCCAAAAGTATTTTAATTTGTTTAATTTAATGGTAGCTCTTGTAATTACAGCAATCTTTCCTTCGTAATCTGATTTTGGTGCAAGGTTTCCAAAAGGCTTTTTTCCATCCCAGAAACCATGGCCTTCTATGGGCTCTAATAAATAAATGGTAGCATTGCAATTAAATATTTTCAACCATTTTGCTACAAACAATCCATATAGATTCTCAATAGTAAGATGATTTTGTTCATCTGTATGTGCAGCCATTATTGCCCATTGATGCAGATCAGGCGTTTTATCGAAAGTTCCATTTTTGCCGGTTCCCATCAATTTGTAAAAAGAAATATTTTTGCGAGAGCTAAGTGGTAGACGCATAATTGCCATTGCAAAAAATGCAAAAGGTATAAAACGGGTAGGATATTTAATAATTGTAAGAGATACATGCATTGGTAGGCAAGTTAAAGCAAAGGCTTTAAAAAGAAAATCAGTAAAAAAATTAAACATACCTAAATAAGAAAATCCCACCGAAGTAGGATTTTTTATAAAAATATTTGCAGCATTTTTAAAACTGCTCAAGTTTACTAAAGAAAAAATCTCCTTCAATTGCAGCATTTTCATCACTGTCACTTCCGTGCACGGCATTTTCTCCTATAGATGTTGCATATTTTTTACGTATTGTTCCTTCTTCTGCCTGTGCAGGATTGGTAGCACCGATTAATTTGCGAAAATCTTCCACTGCATTTTCTTTTTCTAAAATTACTGCAGTTATTGCACCACGGCTCATAAATGTTACAAGTTCACCGAAAAAAGGACGCTCTTTGTGTACAGCATAAAATTCACCTGCCTTTGCTTCGCTTAAATGAGTCATTTTCATAGCAACAATACGAAACCCTGCAGCATTAATCATCTCTAAAATTCCACCTGTATTACCATTTTGGGTAGCATCAGGTTTTATCATTGTAAAAGTTCTGTTAGTCATTTTGTTTAAATTTAGCGCAAAAGTAAATAAAAGAAAACTTAAGAAAACATAATTGTTGCTTATAAGCAGAGCCGTTTCTTAAAAAATTACATTCCAAATTTTTATTGATAATACAGTCTAAGATTTGAGGCTGAATACCATTATCAATAACAATAATTTATAAAACAATTTATACATATGAACAGTAACAATGTTTTTACTTACTTTTGCGCCGCCTTTATGCAAGAAATTCAAAATTTATTCAAACAGCTGTCCACTCCTAAAAAAGTGGTGATAACCATGCATCAAAAACCAGATGGAGATGCTATGGGGTCAACACTTGGTCTTTACCATTTTCTATTACAATTTGGGCATGAGGTAAAAGTTATCTCTCCAACAAACTGGGCTTCCTTTATTGGATGGATGCCGGGAGTTAATACAGTATTGGATTATGAACGCCAAACGGAAGTTGCAAATGAACTAAGTAAAAATGCAGATTGGATTTTCTGTCTAGATTTTAATACACTCAGCCGAACCAAAAAGATGGAAGATGTATTGAATGAGGCAATGGCAGACAGAATCCTGATTGATCATCATCAGGAACCACAAGTTGAAAAATTTGCATACGGCATTAGCGATACATCTAAAAGCAGTACCTGCGAAATGGTATATGATTTTATTGTAAATTCCGGACATGCTGAAAAAATAACAAACGAAGTGGCTCAATGTCTTTATGCAGGTGTTATGACGGACACAGGTTCTTTTAGATTTCCAGGCACTACGGCAAGTGTTCACAGAATGATTGCGCATCTTAAAGAACTGGGTTTGGTTCATTCTCCAATTCACGAAGCATTGTTTGATAATGGCAGTGAAGCTCGTTTGCGTTTTATAGGTAATGTATTACTGAACAGAATGGAAGTTTTTTACGAATACAATACCGCCTTAATCTCGATACCGCAACAGGATCTTATAAAATTTGATATTAAAACCGGGGATACAGAGGGACTTGTAAATTACCCATTAAGCATTGAAGGAATTAAATTTGCGGCTATTATTATTGATAGGGGAGAAGAAAGAAAATGTTCCTTTAGAAGCAAAGGTGAGTTTGATGTAAATACATTTGCACGAACTTATTTTAATGGAGGTGGACATTACAATGCAGCAGGCGGTGCTACTTACGACAGTCTCGAAAAAGCAGTTGA
>JANLVW010000324.1:0-3633 GCA_031364205.1 Ferruginibacter sp. | reverse complement strand
CATTTGGATGTTTAAAACGCCAGCGATTATAATATTCCAGCAAAATTTTACTTCTTGTTTGCTCACCTACAATGTATCCCAACTGGTTTAAAAATACACAACCTTTTGAGTATGCATCTAAACTATAAGCAAAATTTGTATTGTAATGATCTGCATGAGTCGTCATAGGTTCTTCTACCCTACTTTGCGCAAGATTAAAGTAGGAGTCATAGCTTCCTGCGTGGTGCATAGGCAGTTTTGCACCTACAGAATCTAAATAGCGCATTGCCCCCGGTTTGTTACCTGCTTTAAAACGCCTAACTTTTTCTGTATAATAATCATCAACAAGTTGAGAGGAAAATTCTGTAAAACCTTCATCCATCCAGGCATACATACTTTCGTTTGTGCCCAGCATCATTTGATACCAGCTGTGCATCCATTCATGAAAAGCAGTGCCTAACCCCGGACTATTAATTAACGTAGCCATTGGATATTCCATTCCACCATCGCCACCCTGTATAAATGAATATTGTGGGTAAGGATATTTCCCAAAATTTTTCTCAATAAAAGGCAATACTGCAACGGCCGCATCTGCAACTTCTTTCCACGCAGTATCATTTGCCGGATCATTTTCTTTGTAGTTATAAATTACATGAATAAGCGGGCCACCTGTGTAAGTTTTTCTTACAAGATGAATAAATTCAGGATCTGCAGCCCAAACAAAATCATGTATATTTTTCCCTACAAAATGCCATGTTCTTTTTGATGCCGCAATATTTTTTAAATCAGTACCGGGCATATCGTAACCCCAACCAATTTCGTTTGCGTTCAACAAAACACCGGTCCCACCAAGTTTATATTCCTTATCAATATTTATAGTTACATCATAATCACCCCAAACGCCATAAAATTCTCTTGCTACATAAGGTGTTGGATGCCATCCTTCATAATCGTATTCACACATTTTTGGATACCATTGACTCATACTCAAACGCACGCCCGTACCGGGGTTATCACGACCGCTCCTTCTTACCTGCAATGGAACCTGCGCCTCAAATTCCATCTCGAAAATTACTTTTGTTTTTGGTAAAATAGCTTTTCTAAGGTTAACTTCTAAAATAGTTTCGTGGTATTTAAAAGGTTGAGGTACACCATTCATTTTTAATGAAATTATTTTCTGATAACCAATTTCATTTTCTTTTAATTTTAATATTCTGTCACGCACTCTCGGGTCCCAGTCAGGTCGATCATTGTTTAAAATTTTACCAAGTTCTCTGCTGCGCACATCCATACTGCTGTTTGGTTGAAATGCATTGAAGTATAAATGATAAAATACTTTTGATAAACTTTTATCGCTGTTGTTACTGTACTCTAATGTTTGCCTGCCTTTAAACTGATTTTGGGCAGCATCCATATTAATATCCATTTTGTAGCTTACTCTTTGCTGCCAGCGATTTTCAGGTTGTGCAAAAAGCGTTAACCTTAACAGTAATAAGGCAAATACAATTTTAATTTTATTCATTGATATCTATTTTAAATGTATTTTTTTCTTAAATATAATTTATTGCGTGAGATTCAGATTTTTTATCGGCTCATATTCTTTACCTGCAACTACAATTACAATTTCCCCTTTTACTGTTTTAGCCGAAAAATGATCATACACTTCCTGTAAAGTTCCTCTTTTGTTTTCTTCAAATTTCTTTGTCAGTTCTCTGCTTACACAGCATTGACGCTCTAAACCGAAGTAGGTTCCAAAATCTTTTAAAGTTCTTAACAATCTCATAGGGCTTTCATAAAACAACATTGTTCTTTTTTCTTCTGCCATTCTTTTTAAAAAAGTCTGCCTTCCTTTTTTAAGGGGGAGAAATCCTTCAAAACAAAAACTGTCAGTTGGCAAACCGCTGTTTACAAGTGCGGGCACAAAAGCTGTAGCCCCCGGTAAACACTGTACTTCAATATTGTTTTTTATACATTCTTTTACTAGCAAATATGCAGGATCGCTAATGCCGGGTGTGCCTGCATCTGTAAGTAATGCTATTGTTTTTCCTCCAAGCATCTGGTCTGCAAGATGCCCTGAAATTTTATGCTCGTTGTGTTGGTGATAAGTAGAAAGAGGCTTATTTATATTGTAATGATTTAGCAATACCGAAGATGTTCTTGTATCTTCTGCCAAAATAAGATCTGCATTTTTTAAAACCTCCACGGCACGAAAAGTCATATCTGCAAGATTACCTATTGGAGTGGGAACAAGGAAAAGCAAATAATAGATAATTTAAAAATGAAGAATTAATAATGTTTTCAACTTGCACATTTACATATTTGCAAGTTTTCATTTTAGCTAATTGTTATTTCAAACATTTCCATTACCTGATTAGCCAAGAGTTTTTTTGCGGCATCTTCACTCTTTTCTCTGGCAACAGTTTCATTTTCTGCTTCTATAGACAATTCAATCTGTTTCCCAATTCTTACATCACTGATACCAGTAATTCCAAGATTGGCAAGACCACCCAAAACTGCTTTACCTTGTGGGTCGAGCAAATTTTTAAGCGGCATTACTTTTATTTGTGCAGTAAATATCATGCTGTTTTATTTTTGAACGCCAAAGATAAAATAATGTACGCTATAAAAATTATTGGAACAGCAAGCCAGTGAAAAACAACAGCAGCTAACACAGAAAATATAATCAATATATATTTTGAAAGATTACTTTTAAGAGAAAGATTTTTAAACTTTAAATCAATCAAAGGAAGCCTGCTAACCATTAACCAACTTACAAAAATTATAAGCAAATACAAAAACCATTTATTTGATATTAGATTTAATATAGTAATGTTGGTTGAGTTCCAATATATGAGCGGCAAGCTTGCAATTAGTAAACCAGCTGCCGGTATTGGAACCCCCTTAAAACCATGCTGCTGGCTGTTATTTAAATTATATCTGGCAAGTCTGTAAGCACCTGCAGCAGCAAGTATAAATGCAGGAACAAGTAAGAAAATAGATATGTTAATTCCCTCTTGGGTGGAGGCATAACTCATTCTTAAAAACTGGTACACAATCATTGATGGTGCTACTCCAAAACTCACCAAATCTGCCAATGAATCCAATTGTTTACCCATTTCTGAAGATGCATTAAAAAGACGGGCAACAAAACCATCCAAAAAATCTACAACAGCTGCTATACCGATAAAAAGCGAGGCCATCCAAATCTTTTCTGACAGATCTATAAATTGTGCACCTTCAGCATCGTATTGTATAGTGATGCCATTTTGCATTGTATAAACGATAGCCACACAACCACAAATAAGATTGAGAAGAGTGAAAATGTTGGGGATCTGTTTCATTATGATGGACGATAGACGATGGACAATTGACCATGCAAAATCGTGATTCCTACGTCTTTCGTTTGTCTATTTTTTGAATGAGTTTTTAAATGATTGAATTCGTTTAACTAAGGTTGTAAGTTCATAGTGATAAATCTCAAAAATTTCTTTGCTTATGTAATCTCTTTTCAAGGACAGGTGTAAAGCGCCAACAACTTCCAATGCCGAACGCTGTGCATAACCTAAAAACATTAGTTGCTCACCATCTGATTGACCTGTAGAACCCTCTGCAATATTGAGAGAAACAGAATCGGCTGCTCTTTTTATTTGCGAG
>JANLVW010000274.1:0-1676 GCA_031364205.1 Ferruginibacter sp. | reverse complement strand
TACCCTTTTCTAAAAAGCCAAGGTTGGTTAATAGTGACTGTGCGATGCTGTCACTCTTATCAATAAAAAAGTTTTCATCGTCTGTTACAGCCAGTTTTCTTATCGGTCTGAATGTGGCAGTAGCCTCTCCTACAGCCATATCCATCAGTTTTAAATCAGGCACCATTACAGCAACCGTGTAAGAAGATGTGAGTGTTGCATATTGCCTGCGGATATTATTTACAGTGGTAATAACAATGCGGCTTGTATTAAAAAATGCGCTGCTTGTTTTCTCATCCAACACGGCAATTATTCTGTAAGGAATATGGTCTACATTTATCACAGCATCTACTGCTTTGGCATTGTTATCAGCAAATAATTTTTGTGCAACACCACTGCCTATCATACATACATTTCTCCCTGCTTCAATTTCGGTTGCTGTAAAATTTCTACCGTAGGCAATTGTAAAACCGTTAAGCTCCAGGTAGTTTTCATCTCCACCGGTAACGTTTACATCCGGGTTTGTTTTTTTTGAAGGAGAATTTACAACAATATTATTTGCTCCCCGCAAAGCTATGCCCACCTTTGTTCCAGGAAAATTATATTGCTCTTTAAATGCTTTGGCTTCTTCATAAGTTATGGGAATACCGTTGTTAGATTTTTTTTCTTTAAGCCCTGCCTTTGTCTTTGTTGTTGCAGGTCTTCTACCTCCACCACCAAAATTAATTCCCCTGTCTTTATACCTTATTCCAAAAGCATTGGCACCCATAGTTGAAAAACTGTTCGTAAGACCGAGGCTTGCAGCTTTTATGGCAGTTATTATAAGTATAAGTGCAAAAATTCCAAGCGCCATAATGATAATTGTAATGGCAGTACGGAGTTTATTTCCTTTTACATTTTTCCACGAAAGTGCAATAGAGTCTTTATTGGTCATTAATTAGTTTGTGCGATAAAGGTAATGCCCTCCTTTAAAAAAAGCCATTACGTTTTTATGGGCGGTAAAAAGATTTTCTTTCATCAAACTACTAAAAGTGTGTTGTACTAAAATAGCCAAACACAAAACAAGTGTATAGCAATTGCAGGATTAAAAATTATGTTTGTTTAACCGCATGAGGATTTATTTATTAACCTATACAATTATTTTTGGACCATGCAAGCCGCAAATTATAGGGAAGTTATAGGGAAGTTATAGGGAACTTTACCGAGGCATCACCCATAGATACTTCATTAAATCCTTTTTGTATAGCTTACCGGATTGCTTGTAGGCAACATGTTAACTCATCCATAATTTAAAAACCCTTTAATAATAGCAATTGGTTACATTTTATTTTATGGATGGTAAATACATTCAGCATTTTTTAAACTCCTTTGCTTAAATTTATAGCATGAAATATAACTATCAAAAACTACTGCTAAACTTAGTCGCTGTGGTGGCTTTATCAGGTTACTACTCCGGCTTTGCACAAACCAAAACAAAAATATTTATTGATCCTGCCAACATGGATAAATCGGTAAAACCCGGCGACGATTTTTACACTTATGCCGGTGGCACTTGGATGAAGAACAATCCCGTTCCTGCAAAAGAAACACGTTGGGGCAGTTTTAACCAGCTGCGGGATTTCAATGTAAACGCCGTAAAAAAAGTATTGGAAACTGCATTGGCAGATAAAAAAGCAGTACAGGGTTCCGTTACAAAA
>JANLVW010000255.1:0-1076 GCA_031364205.1 Ferruginibacter sp. | reverse complement strand
GTTTGTAATGCACCGTGTTCATGATTTCGTCAGGGCTTCGGGAAATGTCCATTTTTTTGCCTTCGTGCTGTATCTTATCCAGGCAGATTAAAAGCGAGAACGCATCACACCATTCTAAAAACCTGTGAAGCCTTTCTATATATGCTTTGTCAATTTTTAAGTCTTTTAAAACCCTTGTTCGGTCTTTTTCGAGGTCTTTTAAAAATTTATCCAGCCCTTTGTCTGTGTTTCTTTTTTCGCTGTCATATAAGAATTTAATATGCAAAGACGTGAGTAAGCCATTGAGGCGGCTTTTAGCCTTTCCGATTTCCATTAAGCTAAGCATGGGGTTAATATCAGTTTTAGTGTTGCAGTCTGCAACTACAAAACTCCGGGGAGCGCCGGCATCAGTGAGGTTTTGCGGAGCAAGCATTTCCATTACTCCATCATCATGCTCGGCAATTGCAACGAGTGTAGGCAACATAATGTCTGCAGGCAAATCAATATCGTATTCATAAGCTAACATACCGGCAAGCAATCCGTGTGATCTTTGTGTAATAATTTTCCAACCTTGCTGATGCGATAATACAATCATAAAATTAATTAAATGGTGGGTCTTGGTTAGATCCACTTTACGTCAGTTTTTATTTGTAAAAAATGTGCCAAAGTTTTTATCCGACAGAATTTGTTGTGAGCGGGATAAAAGTCTTTTGCCCTTCAACAATTACCTTTTTGAATGCGTCATCTTTTAATAAATAAACTTGGGCGAATGTGCTCTACGTTTCGCTCACAGATAGGAAGGGTTTTCACGAATTTTATATTAGGGATGTTTTTGGGTAGATCTGGCAGAAAATACTTATTTAAAATAAATACAAAAGCTGCCATTTACTTAGCAGCCTTTATAATATTATTCTATTTTTATTCTTTTAAAACCAGCTTCCCGTAAAGGTTCTGTCTGCATCCTTCATTCTCAATCTTCGTTTGTGCACTTTATTTATTTGCTTAAATGCTGCAACAATCATCAATGGAATAAATAAGAAAATAAGTGGCGGTATACCAAGAAAACTTATCCATTTACCACCAAACATTTTGCGCAT
>JANLVW010000245.1:0-1390 GCA_031364205.1 Ferruginibacter sp. | reverse complement strand
ACCAATTTTTCTTTTGGGTGAATACCATATTCGGCAATTAGATAATTTAGCCTTTCTTCAAAAGGAATATCAACAAAATAAACCGGGGCTTTGCGCATACAATACCATAGTTGTATTGGTATTTGTAGATTGCCAATGCGCTGGCTTTCATCTTCGAGGTAAATACAATTGGCAGTTGGCGGTTGGTAGTCGGCAAGTAGTTTCGTGCTCAATGCACTACTCTCTATTGCAAGCTTTTCGGCTAATAAATTTTCAAACATTTCCTGCGTGGGTTGTGGTGGATTTCCTAATGCACCCAACGCAGAACCTTTGTGATTTGCTAAACCTTCTAAATCTACAATGCTGTTATTTTCTTTTGCAAATGCATGCAGTAGTAATGTTTTTCCGCTACCCGTATAACCACCAATAATTTTAAAATTATATTCTTTTGCAAACTGTTCCAAAGCCCAATTTCTGTAAGCTTTGTAACCTCCAATAAGTCTATAAACTTTAAACCCATACAAATCTAACAACCACGCTACAGCTGCACTGCGCATTCCGCCACGCCAACAGTGAATAAGAATTGTTGCGGGTTGCAGGTTAATTAGTTGCGAGTTTTCTACTTTATTATTACTTTTCTTTGTTGTTAAATTGGTTTTTTTAAGACTGTTTAAACCCGTAACCTCCAACCCGTAACTTGTAACGATTTCCTCCGCCTTCTCCACCACAGCCTTCATATTAGGTCCAAAAAAATCAAGCCCAATTTTTATAGCCTCTTCTCTGCTTTGCTGTTTATAGACTGTACCTACTTTCGTTCTTTCTTCATCGTTAAATAAGGGTAAATTGTATGCGTTTGGTATATGGGCATGTGTAAATTCGCCCGGGCTGCGCACATCAAGCACAGGTAAATTTTTTGAAAGAAGCAAAAATTCTTCAATGGTAATTTTATTGACAGCCATATGAAATAGTATCTACAAAAATACAGCACTATTACTATTTTGCAGAAAAATAAAAGTCGCCTAAAAACATAGCTGCATATTTTATTACATTTACCCATGCTGAAGATTTTTAAACATTTGCTGCCTTTATTTATTGTTCAGTTTTTTACATGGCTGGGTTTATTTTCGTTGTGGATATATGCAACGCCTGTTATAACTAAATATGTTTTTAAAACTACAGATGCGGATAGCTTAGCTTTTGAAAACGGAACAACCTGGGTAGGAATTTGTTTTGCATTTTACAGTTTATTGGCCGCCTCGCTCGCATTTTATTTACCAAGTTTACAGAAGAAGATTGCTATACAAAAACTTCATGCACTCGCTTTACTAGCAGGAAGTTTTGGGCTCATGCTGATGTATTTTATTACAGACAAATATCTGTTGCTTGGTTCTTTTGCATTTATTGGAATAGC
>JANLVW010000237.1:0-1249 GCA_031364205.1 Ferruginibacter sp. | reverse complement strand
GCAAAACAAAAAGCTACAGCACATCAATTACTTAACAGCGAAGATGGAATAAAACACCGCAAAAAACGATGTTGGGATGTAGAAACTATTTTTGGAAACATAAAGCAAAAACACGGGTTTAAACGTTTTATGGTAAGAGGTAAAGAAAAAGTAGCAGTAGAATGGGAATTATTAGCAATAGCGCAAAACATAAGGAAAAAAGCAGCCTAAAAAGCTGCTTTTTGATTGTTTTATAAAATTGAAACACATTAGAATCAATTCTAAAAAATTTGTTCGACAATATTAAATGCAGAAAATAAAATTAAAAGAAACTGACCCTTTTTTGTTTTGAGACAACCTAATATAAATGATTATTTAGTAATTCGTTAAGGTTTTTTCTTCATGTTATCAGCGCCTTCTTTCATTTTATTTCCAGCACGGTCAAGCAATTTTGCTGCACCTTCTTTTAAATCTACTGCACCTTGCTTTAACTGATCTGCACCTTGCTGTATTTTATCGCCTGCACGGCCAATCGTTTGAAAAACATTCCCTTCTTTATCTATCATACTGCCATTTCCGTGTACTGTTGCGCCTTCAGTTAGCATCATCGTAGTTCCGTCTTTCATTCTCACTTCTCCGTTTGTCATAACAATAGTACCATTGTTTAATGTTACAGATTGCGTCATAACAACAGGCACACCCCCTTTTACAATCATCATTTTACCATCTTTCATCTTCATATCTCCTTCTGTTGATGTTTTAGTATTTACCACTGATGAATCGGAAGTTACTGTTGTAGTGGATGTTGTATTTTGATCGTTGCAGGCTGTAAAAATTGTAGCTATTGCTGCAACAAAGAATAGTTTTTTCATGTTGTATTTTTTAGTGTTTTCGATTGTTAAGCAATAATAATGCTAAACAATTAAATCAAATAGATTTTACTAAAGATAAAACTGATTTCTACAGATATTTTTCAGCTTATTTTTTCCTAAAAAACAATCTTACCGGCACACCTGCAAAATCAAAATTCTCCCGCAGTTTGTTTTCAAGATAATTTTGATACGGCAGTTTTACATCATCAGGATAATTACAGAAGAAAGCAAATGTTGGGGCGTAAGTTGGTAATTGGGTTACGTATTTAATTTTAACTGCATTGCCACGAACAACCGGCGGGTGAAATTGTACAATGGCTTTCAACATTACTTCGTTCAATTTACTGGTTGCTACTTTACGTTGACGGTTTTCAAAAACCATTAAAGCTGCTTCTATG
>JANLVW010000164.1:0-1366 GCA_031364205.1 Ferruginibacter sp. | reverse complement strand
GGTCACAAAAAAACCATCCGCAAAGGGATGGTCGTAAATATTTAAAAGCTGTAAAGGCCGAAGCGCTGCTATAAGTCTATTTAATATTCATCTTCATTAAACATAAAATCATCCTGGCTTGGATAGTCAGGCCAAATATCTTCGAGACCTTCATAAAGATCACCTTCATCTTCCAGTTCCTGTAAGTTTTCAATGACTTCAATGGGGGCGCCGCTGCGTATGCCGTAATCAATCAATTCATCTTTAGTTGCCGGCCAAGGGGCATCTTCCAAATGTGAAGCAAGTTCTAGTGTCCAAAACATGTTATATCTGTTTAATTTTGTGCAAATGTAGATGTTCGTACGAAATAACCAAAAGTGTTTTTTTATCATATTTGTAAACAATTTTTTAAGTGTTTAAAATGCAGTTATTTTATTGATAATTAGCGGTTAAAAACCAATTTGTTTTTTCAGTAATTTTTTTTAATTATTAAATCAGGGTTACAAAAGAGGGGATTAAAAATATTTTCAGTCGTATTTATTAATTATTTTGTGCAAATGTTGGAAGCGAGGCAAATAGAAAAATCTTACGGAGCATTGCAGGTTTTAAAAGGTGTAGATCTCACAATAAATAAAGGTGAGATTGTGAGTATTGTGGGCTCATCGGGTGCAGGCAAAAGCACGCTGTTGCATATACTAGGCACGTTGGATACCCCAGACCAAGGTGAAGTTTTGTTGCATGGCAACCGTATAGATAAACTAACAGGCAATGCACTGGCCCGATTTAGAAATAAAAATATTGGATTTATATTTCAGTTTCACCATTTACTGCCGGAGTTTACAGCGCTGGAAAATGTTTGTATTCCTGGATGGATTGCGGGTACAAAAAAAGCTGAGACAGAAAAAAAAGCTGCGAAACTTTTGGAAACACTGGGGTTAAAAGACAGATTACAAAATAAACCAAATCAACTATCTGGCGGAGAACAACAAAGAGTTGCTGTAGCCAGGGCTTTAATTAATGATCCGCAAATTGTAATGGCTGATGAACCTACCGGAAACCTTGACAGTGCAAACGGTAGAGATTTATACAAACTGTTTATTGAGTTGAGAAATAAATTTCAACAGACGTTTTTGATTGTAACCCACAATGAAGAACTTGCTCAAATGGGAGATAGGGTTGTGGTAATGAAAGACGGGATGATTGTGGAATAGTTATTATTTAAATTTAATCGGTTGATTAGTTAAATGCTTGAATGGTTCATTGGTTGAATGGTTCATTGGATGATTGTCTAACATTATTATTTCAAAAAATTTAAATTCAACCAATCAACTATTCAACCTAATTACATCTTCACGGTGCTCATCCCACCATCTACATGTATAATTTG
>JANLVW010000103.1:0-1141 GCA_031364205.1 Ferruginibacter sp. | reverse complement strand
CCACCATTGCATTGCTAATTCCTGTAAGTGCAGTTATAAAATCGGGCACCCTCCTTTCAGGATTTATGAGGGTGGTAAAATGTTGAATTAATTTTTTACCATCGTGCACATGAATGGCTATTTCAGTTATTGCGCTGTTTGCTGCACTGCCGCCGGTGGTTTCAATATCTACTATTGCGTACAAAATTCGTTGATTGGTTATTGGTTAATTATGGATGTAAATTACTAATTAATTTAGTGATAAGGTTTTTTTATTTGAGGGCTGTAATCATTTTTTCTTACCTAAGCTTTGGTTCGGTCTCTTTCGCTGTGCGGTAGCATTTGCAGGCATAATCTCCTTTGGCGCACGGCCGCAAATACTACATCGCTCCATCAACCGCAGCCATTCGTCATTTTTTTTCTGAACGGAACTGTACCATCTATTGCATAATTAGAACTTAATAGAAACTTGAAGATGAAATGTGGTTCCTTTTTTCTTTTCCCCAAAAAGAAAAAAACACCAAATTAGGATTGCCACAAAAGATCATCATAGCTCCTTCTTTGCTCAATCCATAAGTACAAAAAAAGCGAAGCGGTTTTTGTACCTTCGCGGCAGAAAAAATCGACAGACAACTAATGGAACTTTCTAAAAATTTTGAGCCGCAGGAAATTGAGAAAAAATGGTACAGCCATTGGATGAATAATGGATATTTTAAAAGTGTGCCCGATGAACGTGAGGCTTATACAATTGTAATGCCGCCGCCAAACGTAACAGGCGTGCTGCACATGGGGCATTGTTTAAACAATACTATTCAGGATATTTTAATTCGCCGTGCTCGAATGCAAGGCAAAAATGCATGCTGGGTACCAGGTACAGATCATGCATCTATAGCTACGGAAGCCAAAGTGGTGGCTATGTTGAGAGAAAGAGGCATTACAAAATCATCTCTCAGCAGAGAAGAATTTTTAGCCTATGCATGGGAATGGAAAGAAAAATATGGCGGTATTATTTTAGAGCAGTTAAAGAAAATGGGTTGCAGTCTGGATTGGGACCGTACTTCATTCACCATGGACCCAGATTATTATAAATCTGTAATTGAAATATTTGTAAAGCTGCACAAAGACGGCATAATTTATAGGGGTTTGCGCATGGTAAACTGGG
>JANLVW010000345.1:0-1011 GCA_031364205.1 Ferruginibacter sp. | reverse complement strand
TCTGTTCTCTTAAATCGAGGTCAGCCGAGTTTTCAGTTATGATATACCTGAACCCTTTTTGTTGCAGCAGTCTTACTATTGCACTGCCCACCAAACCATTGTGCCCGGCCACATATATTTTGTCATTAATGTTCATGCTTGTTTTTTTCGAATTCATGTTATTCTTTGCATTTACGAATTAATACAGCCGCAGTTTGTTGCAGGTAATAAAAAATAATTTTTAATACGGTGATCCATATTTTATGCTGCTGTTTTCATTTATTTAAAACTTCTTTTATTAGGTTAATGAGGTCTTTTCCAGATTTTTTTTGTCGAATACCGCCGTAAGCGTTAAACCCATTCCCTCAATTTTCACCTTTGCACTGTTACCTGTTACTTCAAGCACTATACCTTTAAAGTTCATCAGCAGTCCCTGTTTAATTTCTACCACATCATTAGGTAGAGGGTTGCTATTTGAAACTATTATATCATCAAATTCCTGCAAAAATTTTTTAATGATATTAATTTCTTTTTCCTTTACAACAGCAGGTTTACCAAGCCAGTGAACAAAATTTAATATTCCATTAGTATCTTTCACATCCCATTTATCGGTTATATCCGCTGTTAAAAAAACGTAACCCTTAAACAAAGGTTCTAATACTATTTTTTTTCTGTCGCTCCAGTTTTTAGTAACCCTGTTAAGCGGACAATAATTTTCTACTCCTTTTTCAGTAAGCAATGCAGCAACTTTTTTTTCCCATCTTGGTTTTGTATACACTACATACCATTTTTTCGAGTTGCTCAATTGTCAATATTTTAAAGATTGTATTCAAATTTTAAAAGCCCACTTAATTCCTTTTATTTCTCACCTGGGCAAAGCTTTGCTGTCCCTCAGTCCCATCTTTTTTAAAAAGAGTACTAAAGAATTCTTTTTTAGAATGCTTTTTTACAAACCCAAACACCACATTTTAAACGGTTCAGTTCCTCTATACAAACAAATACTTTTACCTTAACTGCGACCTTTTTTAAATA
>JANLVW010000336.1:0-8341 GCA_031364205.1 Ferruginibacter sp. | reverse complement strand
TATTTAAAAAGATATATTTAGATAATTGAAAGCCGGTTGTGAAAACAGCTGGCTTTTTTATTAAAATATGGATATTAAAACAGAATATTTTTTAAGTGGTTAACTTGCTTTAATTATTAGATTTCGGATAACCTAAAAGCTTTAAAAAGTTGATTAATATTTTCAGTAAAAAATTTATTCCTGCAGGTTTTGTTTTTATAATTTTTATTGCTGTTTCTGTTTTGCTTCGGTTAGCACTTATGTTTCAATCCGGGCTAAATGCACGTATGAATTTTGCAGAATATGCAGGTTCTTTTGTGGTAGGAATTTTATATGATGTTTCTGTTGCCTTATTTGCCATAGTTCCTTTTGTAGTTTACGTTTGGTTGCAAAATGATTTGATCTACCGCAAAAAAATGATCCCTTTGATAATAGCAGTATTTATCATTGTAATCGGATTATTAATATTTACCAATATTATTCCTAAAGAATTTAATGCACTGGTTTTTAAAATCCTTCTTTATTATATTATTTTTCGTTTTGCTTTGTATGTTTTTATGGCTTTTGTAAGTACTGCTACAAGAGCTAAAATAAGAATAGTTTTAATAGATATAATGCTGCTGGTTACATTAATGATGATCATTTTTAATACAGTAAGCGAATGGTTTTTCTGGGAAGAGTTTTCTACACGATATAATTTTATAGCAGTAGATTATCTTATTTACACAAATGAAGTGATAGGCAATATCAAAGAATCGTACCCTATATATTTAATTGTTACTATACTTTTAATTGTTGTGTTTGCTTTACTATTTTTAATAAGAAAAATAATTACACATTGGGCCTACATCTGCGAAAGCATACAACAAAGAACCTGGAAAGCATTGCTGTTATTAGCTTTGCCGATAGTTTTTTATTTTACCGTTCAGGAGAAATGGCATCACTTTAGCAAAAATGAATTTGCCAATGAGCTTGCAGGAAATGGAATTTACCAGTTTGGCGTAGCCTTTAAAAACAATGATCTAGATTTTTACAAATTTTATAAAACGATACTTGATAGCGAAGCTTTTAAAATTGTTAAAGAACAACTTGGCGACAGCAACAGCACTTTTACTACAAATGATGCTTATAACATTGAAAGAAAAATAATTTCCGGCAAAGCCGAAAAAAAATTAAATGTCGTATTGATAAGTGTTGAAAGTTTAAGTGCAAGTTTTATGCAGCATTTTGGCAGCACTGAAAACATAACGCCGTACTTAGATTCTCTCGCAGATAAAAGTTTATTTTTTACAAACCTTTATGCATCGGGTACAAGAACGGTTAGAGGACTGGAAGCATTGACTTTATCTTTACCCCCTGTGCCCGGGCAAAGCATTATTAAGCGACCTGATAATGCCAATATGTTTACTATAGGTTCAGTATTTCAAAGTAAAGGCTATGTTACCCAGTTTATTTACGGAGGCTACAGTTATTTTGATAATATGCAGGCTTTCTTTATTGGTAATGGCTATGAAGTTATTGACAGAACTGTGATAAAGCCCGCAGACATTCATTATCAAAATATTTGGGGTGTTTCAGATGAAGATGAGTTTACACTTGCACTAAACATAATTGATAGAAATTATCAGCAACAAAAATTATTTTTCACGCATATAATGACAGTCTCAAATCATCGTCCTTTCACCTATCCGGATGGAAGAATTGATATTGCTGCTGCTACCCAATCTAGAAGCGGCGCAGTGAAATATACTGATTATTGTATAAATAAATTTTTAAAAGAAGCGGTAATAAAGCCTTGGTTTGATAGTACCATTTTTGTAATTGTGGCTGACCATTGTGCCGGTAGTGCCGGTAGCGTTCAGCTTCCAGTTACAGGTTATCATATTCCGTTGTTGATATTTTCACCAAAAAATATTTTGCCTTTGCAGGTAAATGATTTAACTGCACAAATAGACATTGCCCCAACTGTTTTTGGATTGCTTGGGTTTAGTTATAATTCAAAATTTTTTGGACAGGATATATTTAAGACTTCTACACTCAAAAGAAGAGCTTTTATAAGTACTTATCAGGGTTTGGGTTTTATTAAAGATGGGCAATTGTTAATTCAGTCACCGGTAAGAAAAGTAAATCAGTATAAACCCGATTTTAAAACCGGAACAGCCACCGTTACCAACACAAATGATAGTTTGGTAAAGATGGCTACTTCCTTTTACCAGGCTGCAGCATGGCTAATAAAAAATAAAAAATTCAACAAGTAAACTAACTTTTGCTTGTCTTTATCTGATGCTGAATATAACCGGCTCTCTGTTGTGTACTATTACCTGTATTTGTTTGTTTATTACAAGTGCCCAGAGCCCAATAAATAAGTATAAAAATAATCACAGTAGAGAAACAGCCGCCACCTAATTTTTTTGCACCATAACCTGCAATTAAGGTTTTAAATAAATTGTTCATTTCGTTGTCTTTAGTTGTAAAATAAATATTCTGTTAGGCAAACAAATTTGACACAGTAAAATATCATAAAAATTACAATCAACTTAAAAATTAATTTAATAAAAATGCCCCAATCACTCGGGGCATTTAAATAATCTAATAAATATAATTTATCGTTTAAATAATATTTTGTTTGGATTTATTCCCGGTGCTGTAGAAAAAGAGAATTTTTTTACACCCATACTGTTAAAACAAATTACTTTGCCCGCAGTCGTAAAATTACCTGCATCAGCAATATAAACATCTCCATTCTGTTCATCAATATTTACTCCATAAGGTGTTTGTACAGCAGTGTTATCAGTAATAAATTCATTTCTAACTACTGTGTTTGTTGCAGTATTATAAACTTGTGCTGTTCCTGTACCACCATAATTATTATACAAATAAGCAATATCTCCAAAGATTCTAATATTTGAGTAAGCAAAACTTTTACCTAAATCCAGGCTTATAGTATTGGTTAACCCATTAATTACAGAAATAGACGCAGGTATATTACCGTAGTTACCGTAAGCACTAACAAAGATATTTCCTGCGGTATTAATTTCTATTTTGTAAGGATTAACGCCAACTTTTATTTTCCTTATTTCCTGTTCAGTATTTAAGTCTATTACAGATACAGTTGAATCAGGAGTTGTATTAAAACCTCCGGAATTTGCTACATATAAGTAATTTGAAGAAGCTGCAATACCTTCAGGATTTGCACCCACGATTATTGATTTTATTATTGCAAGAGATGTTGTATCAATTACACTTACTGTGTTATCATAAGATGTAACATAAACTTTACCTTTTGCTCCCACAGCATATCTTGGCTGTTTATTTACAGTATTGTTTAAGAAAGAAATATTTTTAATTAAGATTGCGCTTGCGGCATTTAAAACAGTTACTCTTCCAGAACCATTCATTACAACATACATTTTACTGCCGTAAATAATAGCATCATTACCGATTTCACCAAGTCCCGCTGTTAAGGTTGGATTTTGTTGCAGAAAGAAATCGCCAATTGTCGCAACTGTATTATTTGTGTAAAAAGCCAATTTTGTATTGTTGCCCCCAAAACTTCCTTCACTTAAAATATATTCTCCCACAGCAGGCGACAATAGTACGGGCACAACTGCAACAGGAACATCCACTTTTTTACAGGCTGCGAGAATGGTTAAAACACTTACAAAAGCAATACTGGTTTTTCTAAAATTCATCTTATTTGGTTTTTTTTTGTTTAAAAGAAATATTTAATGTTAATCTGTAATTTGAAAGAGGCATCGGGTAATACTTTATAATTTCATATTGCTTATTAAAAATATTATTGGCTTCAAAAATTAATTTGTAAAAAGCATATTTTTGTTTAAAAAAATAAGAAATAGAAAAATCATTGGTTGTAAACGGCTCCAATAAATTTTGGTAAACCTGATCCCCCTGCTTATAACGATAGGAAGAAAATAAAATATTATAATTTAAAAGAATTTTTTTGTACTGAACGCTTAAAGTACCACTACCACTATGTTTTGGAGTATAAGATAATTGTGTTTTGTAAAGGGGAGAGGCTGCATCCGTTACATCTAATGCCTGTTGAAAGGTGTAAGTAATATCTGTATTTACCTGTATATTTTTCCAGTCTTTTAATACTGTATGATGGGCAATATCAATACCTTTTATTTTTACTTTACCTATATTTTGCACAGACCATTGAAAAAGATTTTGTCTGGGAGCTGCCAAAATTTTATCCCGTACTTCGTTGTAATAAGCATCTATTGTAATCCAACTCCGTTTAAGAATAAGCAACTGATCTTTTTCGTAGGTAAAACCAACGTTATATTGATTGGCAGACTCCGGACGAAGTTTTGTATTGCCAACATTAGTATAATACAGATCATTAAACGTAGGTGCTCTAAAAATATGTTTGTAAAATAATCTTGTACGAAATGGTAGGGTTTTAAAAGGCTGTATGCTAAAAGCCAATCCGTTTGAAAAGCGATTAAAATTATTTGCAGATTCACCCTTTTTTACCTTTTCATTAATTATTGTATAAAGTAAATTTCCGGTAAATTCATAATGATTCTTCTTAAATTGAAAAGCGATATTATTAAGTAAGGAATTACGTGTTGGTGTAGCAAAATTCTGGGCAAAAATATCTGTCCGGGTAAGTTTATTATTAAATGCATCAGCTGCAAAACTTATTTTAAGATTATTGCTAAACTTATAACTATAAACACCTGACAGGTAAATTTCTTTTTGATGAAATTCATTATCTAATTTTCCGAAATTATTCGGATATGATGGATCAAGATAATAGCTTAAATCCTGCTCATATTTACTACTGAAAAGAATTTCACTTTTTAGTGATACTGATTTTTGCCATGAACCCTGCACAAACATTTCTTTTTCATTAAGCTGTTGATTACTTATCGTATTGAAAAACACAATAGCTCCAGGCAATCCTCTTTTAGAATTATAGAAATAAGATTTAAAATTAATTTTATTGTGTTCATTAACCTGAAAACCTACGTCTGTTTCCATTCTAAATGAATTTATGCCGGAATTAATACGCCTTAAGCGGCTTTTATTGTTTTCGTAAGAAATAAAAGGATAATCTGAAATAGCATTTTGATACTGAGCACTTAAAGACACATTAAAGCGGTTATTAATTTTTTTTTGAATCGCCAAGGAAGGTGAAATATAACCAAATGAACCACTTTGAATTTTTAAATTAGTGGTGTTTGTAGTATCAATTTTGTTAACTCCGGATATAGTTTTCAAAGTTAATAATGAAGCATACGAGAAAGCTTTTGCAGTTGAAAGCAAATCAGCCGGACCACTATTATGCAATACTATTTCATAAATATTATCAAGGGAAAACTTACCAAGATCTATTTGCCCAGCCTGTGCATTTCCCAAAGCAATACCATCATATAATATTCCTGTATGGTTAGCACCCAAGCTTCTTACTGATATGGTTTTTAGACCTCCAATTCCACCAAAATCTTTTACAGAAACTCCTGCAAAATGTTTTAATGCATCAGCTACCGAAATACTGTTCGTCTTTGAAGGATCAATAGTATTTAATATTTGAACAGGGGTAGAACTTTTAGTGGCAGTTTTTTTTCTGTTAGCCAAAACCTGAATATTATTAAGTATATCATGTTTTTGGCCAAAACAAAGTACAGACAGTAATGTGAAAAATATAAAATATAAAAATTTCAAAAAAAGCTGTTTAAAATGTACAGCTTAAGGTATGAGCAGGCGTATGCAAATGCAGCATTAAGTTACATCTACAGCCTTTCACCCGAAAGCTTTGATTATTTTGAAAATGGCAGGTCTTCTGGCTTATCGTATTTAAACAGCCTTCCCGTTTATTAAACAGTGGTATAAATGCTTAAACTTTTTTTACGTCAGTAAAACGATATTACAGCTACGGGGATAGCTCCCGAATTTCACGGGATTCCCTTTTAATTACTGCTAAACTAATAACAGCAAACCGAATTCATTGTAAAAATACGCTTTTATAATTAATAAAAAAGAAGCACGAAAGGGTGCTTCAATTATAAACTTTTTTATAAAAAGTAATTAATTAAGTTGGCTTTTTAAAAAATTTTCAATCATGTTACAAGGAACTAAAAAAGGTTTTTCAGTTATATCAATATTTAATTCCTGTCCGTTCAAAGCATATGATCCAATTACTGTATTTCCAAAAATACTTACATTGAAATTACCTTCATTTTCATCACCACTAAAATTTCCACCCTGCGCTTCTACTGTTTTTTTTGCTTTTGCTAATACCTCTGTTACAGATTTAGTGAACGGTATTGAAAAATTACATGCTGACATTTTTATATTTTTTTTGTATGAAAAATCCATTCCTAAAAGAGAAATGGATTTTATAATTTGAAACTATAAATTTAAACAATTTAAGACTAAGGTATTCTTCCGTCTTTTCTATCTTTTGAACGTCCTATAATGTAACCACCAGCTGCACCAACTGCACCACCAATTACCGCACCTTTTACATTTTTTCCGATTACTCCACCAATTACTGCACCGCCTACACCACCAATAATTGCACCTTTAGCCCCTTTACTAATTCCGGCTTTTCTATTTCTCTGTGGCGTTGAAGTACCTGACCCCGTGTTGTTAACTGTTGAATTATTGTTAGTAGTTGATGAAGATGAATTACCATATCTGGTACTTGAACGTTGTCTAGTTGTTGTAGTTCTTCTTGTAGGTGCAGGAGCAGCTGCAACAGGTGCTACTGCAACCGGCTTTTTAGCCAGACCAGTATCATTTAAATAACTTCCGGCTGCCCTGCTGGTATCAGTCATAATTACGATATTTTTATCGGTTTGCAGGTTGTCTTTGCTTTTGCACGAAGCGAAAACGATAGTTGCTAATAGTATTATTGTTAAGTGTTTCATACTTGTTTTTTTAATTTTAGTTAGTTTAGTAGCACACATACTTTAAAAACTGTGCCAAAGATATAACTCAATGTGCTAATTATATTGCCACCGTATTAAAAAGCAGTTTAAATTTGAATCAGTTCAGTGCTTTAACCTATGATAAATTCAAGAGCTTATAAAAATTTTATTAACGGCAGGTTTTTTAGTGAAGGCTTAAGAATTACGTTTGGTATTGTTATTCCTGCATTTTTATTTGGATTTTTTAACAAACTACCAATTGGTATTGCTTTATCAACAGGTGCGCTTTGTGTAAGTATAACCGATAGTGCCGGACCAGTTAAACATCGTGCAATTGGAATGATGTTTTGTATATTAATTATTTCGCTTGTATTTGTTATAACAAGCTTTGCACTTTTTTCAGCTCTTTTTACAGCCTTAATCATTTTTGTATTTGGTTTTGTATTTTCTATGCTAAGCATTTACAACGCAAGAGTGTCTTCCATTGGTTTATCTGCTTTGCTAATTATGGTGCTCAGTATGCAAACACCACTCGCTGGCTCAGCAATTTTTTTACATGCAGCATATTTAATAATTGGTGGCATTTGGTATCTAATATTTAGCCTAACGCTTAACAGCCTAAAACCATATAAAATTATACAACAACTTTCTGGTGAATTTCTTACAGGTGTTGCAGATTATTTAAAAACACGTGCTTCCTTTTATGATGATCATCCGGATTATGATAGAACATATAAATCTTTATTGCTACAGCAAATTCAAATACAGGCACAACAGGAATCCTTAAACGAAATCCTTTTTAAAACGAGAGCAATAACAAAAAATTCAACCAAAGCCGGGCGCTCATTACTAAAAATTTATTTAGATGTAGCTGATCTTTTTGAAAGTATAATGAGTACTTACCAGCAATACGAAGTATTGCATAAAAGATTTGATGAAACAGGAATACTGGAAGAATTCCGCAAACAATTGATAATATTATCGGCAGAACTGCATCTGATAGCAAATGCAGTAGCAGCAGGTAATGCATCAAAAAACAACGATTCATCTACCATAAACCTAACTTTTATAAGTGAAAGATTTGAGCACCTAAGACAAAATTTCATGATTGAAAAAAACTTAAATGATTTTATTGGTCTTGGAAGAATTTTAAATAATATTAAAGGGCTTACTGAAAAAATAAACGGACTTCATTATTATACACATTACGAAAAGAGCCAGCGTAAAACTAAAGAGACTGTTTTATCAGCACAAAACTTTAATGAAGCTCAAAATATTGATCCCGATTTATTTTTAAATAATTTAAATTTCAGCTCAAATATTTTTAGGCACTCTTTAAGGGTCGCCACATCATTATTAGCCGGATATTTAATATCGCTGCTGTTTCATATAGGACACAACTACTGGATTTTACTTACCATAATTGTAATATTAAAACCGGCGTACAGCCTTACAAAATC
>JANLVW010000759.1:0-1621 GCA_031364205.1 Ferruginibacter sp. | reverse complement strand
CAAAATCCTTCAAAAAGGTCATCTGCAATAAATTTTATACCGGGCATTCAAAGGAAGAGGTGGTTAGAGAAAGATTTAATGCGCAAGGTCCATATACATCAATATTTTTGACCAATCCTTATGAAAAGGTTTATAATGCAGACGGTACTTATAACCTTACGCTCCAAGGTTATTCTCCCCTGGAAGGAACGGTTAATAATCCGTTCACGAACGACAGAATTGCTGCCTTTACGACCATTTTTGCTGAGGCTAAATTGTTGAAGTATTTAACATTGAAATCTCAAATAGGTATCAACTACAATAATTTATCACAAGAAAATTACTTGATGCCGGGTTCAAACCTTGCCAATATTTTAGGCTTTAATCAGAAAACCGACTTGTTCCAAAGAGAGGTTGCTTATGTATTTACAAATACAGCTAACTGGAAACAAACAATAGCAAATACAAAACATTCCTATAGTATATTGGTAGGTCAGGAATTTAATAAAGACCAGTTTTATCAACTGTTTGCAACAGGTCGAAACTTTCCTTCACGAAATTTAACAACATTAGATAATTCCGGAACACCGATCGCTGCAAACACTTCGAGGTTTGATTTTGCGTTGGCTTCTAATTTTTCCAGTGTTTCATACGATTATGCAAAAAAGTATTATTTAACGGCAAGTGGTAGAAGAGATGGTTCTTCAAGATTTGGAGCTAATAACAAATATGCCAATTTTGGTGCGGTCGGACTAGCTTGGGATGCATATAAAGAGAATTTTGTTAACAAAATTAATTTCTTAAGTGCATTAAAATTCAAAGCTTCTCAAGGAACTTCCGGTAACAATACTGTAGGTAACTACGATAACTTAGGAACTTATGCCTTAAACGGAAGATATAACAATGCGCCGGGTGCTACTCCGTTTAGATTGCCTAATGCAGGTTTATCTTGGGAGATTAATAAGACCACAGATCTAGCAATGGAATTTGGTTTGTTTCATGATATAATTACAGGTTCTGCAGGTTACTTTAAAAGAAAAACAAACAAACTTTTGTATGATGTGAATGTCTCTTACACAACGGGCTTTCCTGCCTATAGAGGTAATATTGGAAACCTAGAAAATAAGGGTATTGAATTAGAATTGACAGGAAATATTATAAGAAAGAAAGATTTAAATTGGAGTATTTCTGCCACTTACACTCATGTAGATAACAAGATAACTTCTTTATATTCCGATAACGTACCACGAGGAATTGGTAGATTAAAAGTTGGCGAACCAATACTTACTTATTTCTTAGTTCGTGCTGCAGGCGTTAATCCCGCAAATGGTAAACAGCAATACCTAAAACAAGATGGTACCGTTACAGAAACTTTCTCAGCCAGTGATGCTGTTCTTTTACAAGGCAAAGCTCCTGTAGTTAAATTTTATGGCAGTTTAAGTACAAATTTCAGTTTCAAGGCATTTGATATTAGTGCTCAGATGTACTATTCCGGTGGAAATTATATATATAATACGCAATACTCTTTCGGTACAGGTGGTGGAAACAATATTGACGCTCAACAATTTACTTCGTCTTTTAATTATTGGAAGAAGCCCGGAGATGTTGCGTTTATGCCAAACCTACTGGACGGTTCACAAAC